>NZ_JBEZUT010000199.1:0-16034 GCF_040636595.1 Kitasatospora sp. NPDC036755 | reverse complement strand
CGCGGCGGGGCGGGCGGCGGGCCGGTCGGCCGGCGGGGCCCCGTACCGCGCGGTGCGGGCCGAAGGTGTGGGAACGGTGAGGGACGGTACCGGGAGGGGAACTGCCCGTACCCGCTCGCCGTCCAAGGAGTGACGGAATGCCTGCCCGGGTTGAACGCCGGGGGGAGTACGGAGGGCCCTGTGCAGTCAGGTGGTGCCGAACTGAACGTCGGATGCCCGGGCGGTGGCCCCGGAGGCCCCGAGGGGTCCGGTGGTGCGCGGGGCGCGGCGGTCCGGTGGGCGCAGCGCCGGGTGGCGGTCGATCAGCTCGACGCCGCCGAGCGCTGCGAGACGCTGCTCCAGGACACCCTGGACGCCGTCCGTCCGGCGCCGGTCTGGCAGGGGTCGCCCGCTCGGGCGGGTGCGCGGCTGCCGTTGCCGGGGCACGCGTCGGAGCTGCTCTGGTACGTCACCCGCGGCCGGGACCTCCTCACCGTGGTCTCGCTGCCCCGGCGGGCGGTGCTGGCGGACGTGGTGGAGCGGCACTGGCGGCGGCGCGGCTGGACGATCACCTCGTTGAACGCCGGCCGGGACCGCCCGGGCGTCGCCGCGGCCACCCCGGACGGGTACCGACTGGCACTGCGCTTCGGCGAGTCGGGTGAGGCGGGGCTGACCGCGAGCTCGCCCGGAGTGGCCCGGTCGGAGCGGGGCCCGGTGCTGTCCGGGAGCGTCGACCACTGTGCGCCGCCGCTGCCCTACGTCCGCTGTCCGTACTGGAGCGCGCTGCTTTAGGGCGTGTCTGACAATTCCCGCCGGGCGTGCGACGCCGGGGCACGCACCTCGCCGCGTTGTCGTCGGTCGCCAATGCTCCGCAGTGGCTCCCTCCTCCGCCTTGCGATGCACGCACCCCAACGCCGCACGCTGATCCGACGCCAATTGTCAGACACGCCCTAGGGTGATCCACCGAGCAGCGGACGACTACGACCGGGCCTGTGGAGTCGAGGGCCTGGCCGAGGTGATCGGGCCGCGCGGCCGAGACCCTGGGGAACGGTCACGGGCGCTCACGAGCGGTACGCGGCGTCGTGATACCCGCGCAGCCTGGGGCCGCGGATCGCGGGTAGCCCGACCAGGGTGTCCCTGAAGGCCTCGCCGTGGGGTTCGAGGGGGTACCAGGGGCGTGGCGGCAGGGGGTAGTCGTCGCGCAGGACACCCGCCGGGAGCACCCCGGTGGCGGGTGTCGGCGAGGTCTCCTCCGCGGGGCCGGCGAGGTATGCCCAGACTCCGCTGTCCAGCGGTACCACCGTCGCCTCGCGGTCGGGTGGGCGCCACGGGTCGCCGGTGCCGGGGTGGCGGGGGACGAGGAGGACGTCGGGGTCGGGCCGGGGCCCGGGGACGCCGGGGCCGGCCAACGCCACCACGCGGGGGTCGGGACCGGGCGGGAGGTAGCGGGACACGGCGTGGCCGAGCAGTTCGGCGACGGGGCCGGCGGGGAGGGTGACAGGCCGGTTCTCGGTGGCCGCCACGAGGTGGGCCAGCGCGACGCCGACGGCGGCCTCCCACCGGCGGCTCCACGACCCGTCGGGTTCGACGGGCGGGGCGCGGTGGTCGGTACGCTCCAGGTCCGCCCAGTCGGGTAGCGGGCCGGCCGGCACCCCCGAGGGGCGGCGGACGACCGCGTCGGGCTCCAGCCACACCGTCTGCCACGAGCCGCAGTCGTCGATCCGGGTCGCCACGGCCCGTCCGCACCCGGTACAGGCCAGATTGGGCCCGGCCCGGCCGTCCACGCCCCGGCAGTAGCCCTCGCACTTCTCCAGGATCAAGGTCATCGACCGGGAGTCACCGGGCGCGATGACGATCCTGTCCCGCGCGCCGAAGGAGACGGCGTACACCGGCGCGTACACGCCCTGCCGGGCAGCGGCCTCCTCCCCGACCTTCTCCCACGACCGCCAGGGCGGTCCGGTGGGCCGTGGCTCGACCGCGTACGTCGACGGCTCCATCAGCGGAGGGTGAAGCTCTTCCCAGGCGCCGTAGTGGGTGTGGACGGGGAGTGCGACCCGGGACACCGGCGCCGTCAGCTCGGCCGAACAACCGGCGCACACGAACACGTCCAAACAGGCTCCCCCCGCTGCGGCTTCCCCGGGATTGTGCCGCGCTCACGGCGGAGGATCCATCGGATTTCGGGGCGGCCCCAGGACCGGGCCGCCCGTGCTGCGGGTTCCCCCGGGGCCGGGCCGAGCGGGCTCGCCTCAGGCCAGCTGGTCGATGACGGCGAGGGCGGTGCGCCGGAGTGCCTCGTCCTCCTCGACGATCATGAAGAAACCCCCGCTGCGGCGGGACCGGGCGCATTCCGCACGGACCAGCGGAAGGGCGGGCGCGGCGGCGGGGCCCATCCGCCGCAGGCACTCCAGTACCTGCTTGGCGGTCGAGTCCTCCCGCTCCCAGGCTTCCAGCAGCACCGGTAGGACGACCTCCGCCTCGGCCGGGCCGCCGATGTCGTGGATCGCGGCGGCGGCGTGCACCCGGGTCCACTCGTCCTCGGCGTGGAGCAGCTGCCGCAGGCAGGGCAGGGCCGCGGTCGCCGGCGCCCCGATCCGGCCCAGGATGTCGGCCGCGTCCCGCTGCGCGTCGGTGTCGAGCAGGTCGGTCAGCCGCGGTACGACATCCGTGGGATCGCGTTCGAGGGCCCACAGGGCTTCTGCCGCGGCGAGGCGCAGGTCCATGTCCTCGGCCTCGACGAGCGGCCGGACCGTCTCCAGAGCGGGCGCGGCTGCGGTGCCGAAGCGGGTCAGCGCGTGGAGGGCCGCGGCGGCGCCGCGCCACTGCTCCTGCCGAACGGAGGCGGTGACGGCTGCGGTGAGTGCGGGCACGGCTGCGGGGTCGCCGAGCCGGCGAAGGGCAGCGACCAACGCGCAGGCGTCCGACCAGGACCAGTCCCGCGCGAAGTCCGCGTCGGCCAGGCGCCGGGACAACCGGGGAAGCAGTTCCCCGGCGGCCTGGGGGAGGTGGCCGGCGACCTGCACCGCGCGCCAGGCATCGGCGTCGGTGTCCAGCGCCGTCAACAGCCCGGGCAGGGCGCGCTCGTCGCCGAGGCGGGCCAGTGCCGTGACCGCCTCCTGATGGGCTCGGCGCAACAGGGGGTGCGGCGAGGCCCACACGGTCGGTCCGTGGGCGGCCCGGTGGGCCTCGACGAGGACGGCGAGGGCCTCGCGGGCGGGTTCGGCGAGGGTGACGGGGAGTTGCCTGAGGGTGTCGGCCGCTTCGGCGGCAGTGTACGGGTCCTGGGGCAGCAGGCAGTCGGCGAGCAGCCGGACGAGGTCGGAGTGGTCGCCGCGCCAGGAGTCGATCAGGGCTCTGGCCATCCTGATGGCGTCGTACCGGGTGGCCCGGTCCAGGCTGCAGAGTTGGGCGGTGAGCAGGGCCGTGCGCTCGGGCAACCGGGTGTCCAGTACCCGGTGAAGGGTGGTCAGCAGCTCGGTGGTCGGGGCGTGTACACGGTCCTGCCGGTCGAGGTCGGCGAAGGCCGCGGCGAGCTGCGGCGGGACATCCCGGTTCGGTGCTGTCGCCGGTGCGGTGGCGAAGTCGTCGTCCGTGCAGGTGCACTGCCCGCAGTCGTCCTGCCCGGCGTCGTCCTGCCCGGCGTCGATCTCGTCCTGGGGCGCGGGCTCGTGTGTGAGCTGCTGGAGCAGGTCGGTCGCGGTCGGGACGAGACCGGCGTCGATCGTCTCGGGTGCGCAGGCGGCCCGGTGGACGAGGGCGGCGAGCCGGATGTCGGCGTCCAGCCCGGAGTCGGCCGCCAGGGTGGCGAGCCAGGTCGTCACCGGGCCCAGCGCGGTGGGCAGCCGCAGGGCCAGCGTCGCGGCCGCGTCGATGACCAGGAGCCGCTCCAAAGTGCCGCTCTCGGCCGCCAGCCGCTCGCGCAGCCGGGCGAACGCCTGGTCGGCGTCGTCGAGGAACAGCCCCAGGGCCGGGACGGTGGCCCGCCGCACCTGTGGGTCTGGGTCAGCCGCGTGCCGGACGAAGTCCTCGACGCGCTCACGCATCTGAGGCACGACATCCGCGTGGGGCGTCGACGCGTGGCCGGACGGACTGTAGTAGACGCCGTCGGGGTCGCGGTCGAGCGCCGCCCTGCCGATGCTGAGCAGGAGCCGGATGACGGCCGCGCGGTCGGGCGTCCGGGGATCGCCGGCGAGCGCGAACAGGAACGGCAGGCTCGCTGCCGTGCACGAGTAGACGTCGCCCTGGTGGTGGGCCGAGCTGTAGAACCTGCTGAACGCCCCCTCCCGGACGTCGGGGTCGGGCGAGGCCATCTGCTCCAGCCACAGCGGGACTTCGTCGGCCGGACCGTAGGCGTGACCCATGGACGACCAGTCGACGAGGTCGACGCCGTCAAGAATGTTGATCATGGGCCGCACAGTGACACGAGGTACTGACACCGCCAACAGGGGCGAATCCCGACGCACAGTGGGACGAGCTGTTCGAGCAGTGTCCGAGTGGCAGGTGACCCAGCCCGCCACTTCAGACGGCCGGGTCCTCGTCCGCGCGGTGTAGGTGAACATGGTGCGTGGCTGACCCCCGCGGGTGCGGGGAGGACGTGTGGATCGTCGCGCACGCGGTGCGCGGGGTCGGCTGACCCTCGCGGGTGCGGGGAGGACAGGCGCACGGAACCCATCCACCCGCCCGGAACCGGCTGACCCCCGCGGGTGCGGGGAGGACACCCGCGCGGCCGGTACGTCACCGTGGCCTACCGGCTGACCCCCGCGGGTGCGGGGAGGACGCGACTGCGAGCGGGACGCCCTGCTGCATCAGCGGCTGACCCCCGCAGGTGCGGGGAGGACGGCCCCTGCCGGTACACCGTCCGCACCGTCGTCGGCTGACCCCCGCAGGTGCGGGGAGGACGCGCGGAACCCGGGCACCAGTGCGCCCTTGTCCGGCTGACCCCCGCAGGTGCGGGGAGGACCTGGGCGTACCGTGCGGTCGAGTCCCGGCGGATGGCTGACCCCCGCGGGTGCGGGGAGGACCCTTTGTGACCTGGGGCGATTGAGGGGCTTTGCAATTTCTTTGCAAGGCCCGCTGTGGCGATGCTCGACCCTATCAGCGCCGTTGGCGAGCCGATGCTGTGTCAAGGAACCGGCACGCCTGGCGGTTCCCGTCCGGCTGATCCAGCGCTCGGGGACCCCGGGCGAGGCTGGAGGCCGAGCGTCCGGACGGGCTGGAGCCGCACTGCGGGTTCTCTGCCGGTCCATGCCCCGGTGGGACCCTGCGCGGCGCTCGTCAGGTGATGTGCCGCAGCAGTGCGGCGACCGCCGGCGGGGCTTCGCCCGGGGGGCGTACCACCATGACCTTCCACGTCGGGGCGTGGTGGTCGAAGCGGTACTGGGGGAGGTCGGGGAAGCGGTCGGCGATGGACCTGGGCATGATGCAGACGCCGAGGTCGTTGCGGACCAGTTCGGCGGCGGCGACGATGTCGTTCACTTCGAAGGTCGTGGTGCGGTCGACGCCCGCGGCGCGGAAGGCGCGGTCGACGGCGTCGCGGATGGCCCAGCCGGGGGTGAAGTCCACCAGGGGGAGTCGGGCGGTGTCGGCGAGGCTGACCTCGCCGTCCGGGGTGGTTCCGGGGAGCACCCGTCGGGGTGCGGCGAGCAGGACCATGGTCTCGCGTGACAGCAGCCTGGTGGTGAGGCCGCGTTGTTGTCCTCGGTCGAGTGCGACGACGGCCAGGTCGACGGTGCCGTCGCGCAGGGCTTGGCGGATGTCGGCGACGGCGGCCTGGCGCAGGTGTACGACGACGCCGGGGTGTTCGGCGCGCAGGGCGGCGAGGGCATGGTGGAGGCCCGCCCAGACGCCCTGCATGGTGCCGACGGTGACCCGTCCGCGGAGTCGGCCGCGGGTGGCGTCGACGGCTTCGCGGGCGAGTTCGGCGGCTCGGAGAGTCGCGCGGGCGGCGGGGACGAAGGCTTCGCCGGCGGGGGTGAGGGCGACGCGGTGGGTGGTGCGGTCGAACAGGGGGGTGCCGAGTTCGCGTTCGAGGGCGCGGACGGTGGCGGACACGGAGGACTGGACGACGTGCAGCCGTCGTGCCGCCGCCGTGAAGCCGCCGCTCTCGGCCACCGCGACCACGACCTCCATCTGCCGTAGGTCCATCGTCAACTCC
The DNA here is from genome assembly GCF_040636595.1 of Kitasatospora sp. NPDC036755. Classification (NCBI taxonomy): domain Bacteria; kingdom Bacillati; phylum Actinomycetota; class Actinomycetes; order Kitasatosporales; family Streptomycetaceae; genus Kitasatospora; species Kitasatospora sp. NPDC036755. Next base: position 9,904 of record NZ_JBEZUT010000199.1, on the reverse strand, counting down.
TGGTCGGGCCGTGCCCCATACATCCGCTGGTGAGGCACGGGACGGGGGCGGGGTTGGTTCTTGACCGCATCGTAGGGGGCCGGGCGGTGGGTCGATCGGGCCTCGGCGGCCGAGGCCGGGTGCCCTGCTGCGCAGGAAGTCGGACCGGCCGACTTCTCGCGCAGCGGGGCGGCGCTGTCCGGGTGGGGGCGTGAGTGTTCCGAGCCCGGGGCCGGGCGTTCAGCGCTTCGAGACGGAGCGGCGGAGTTCGACGAAGCCGAGGGCGTCGGGCCGGCTCCGTGAGGGGCCGGACGATGTGCCCGAGGACGGTGGTCGACCGGGCCTGGTTCCGCGTCCCGAGACCGGGGAGAACCGCGCGGCCCCGGAGAAGATCCGGATCGTGACCGGTAGGGCGCGGCCAAGGTGGTCGCCGTGCCCGTTCGCCTGGTGGAGCTGCTGGATGGCGCTGTGGATCGTCTCGGGCGAGAGCGTCAGGTTCTGCCGGTTATTGCCGCCGGGGAGGGCCGTGCAGGCCCTCGTGTTCGGCATGATGCGGGCGTTCGTGATGCCGAGCCCGCCGTTGAGCTCCTGTGACCGGCCGTCGGCGAACACGTAGTGCCGGCTGGTGGTGGGGGAGGAGAAGCCGGCCACGTAGGGGTTGTCCGACCGGATGTGGATCGACGTGAGCCGGGTGCCGCCGTCCATCACCCGGATCTCGAGGGGACGCCGTTCGGTGGTGTGTGCCGTGCCGCTCAGCGTGGTGACCATGCCGACGGTTGCGCAGAGCGAGAGCATACCGGACCGGACCACGGGTTTCTTCAGCATGCTTCCAGTTCCTGAACGGCCGCCAGCTCTCGACTGGTGGTTGCGTTCAGGACATTAGGACGCGTGTGGGGGCCTCGGTGCCCACTCGGTGCACGGGGCCTGGCCGCCCCGTGCACCGGAGTGCGGCACCGCGGAGGTCACTCGCCGACGGGGCCGGGAACGGAAGCGGGACCGGGACCGGGAACGGAAGCGGAAGCGGGAACGGTTTCGACCGGCGTCGCCCGGCGGCGCTCGGTGGTCCAGTAGAGGAGCGCGAGCAGGGGCAGGGCCGTACCGAGGACGGAGACGGCAGTCCAGCCACCGGCGTGGAAGAGGGTCGAGCCGAGCTGGGAGCCGGCGGCCCCGCCGACGAAGAACATGGCGATGAAGGCGCTGTTGAGGCGGGCCCGGGCGGCCGGGTCGAGCTGGTAGACGGTGTGCTGGCCGAGGATCAGGGTGGCCTGGACGGCCATGTCGAGGAGGACGGCTGCCAGGGCCAGCAGGACGACGCTGCGCCCGCCGAACCCGGCGAGGGCGAACGCCGCGGCGGCGACCACGAAGGCGAGGCCGGTCATGAGGCGCGTCAGCCCGTGGTCGGCCCAGTGCCCGGCGAACGGGGCGACGGCCGCCCCGGCGGCGCCCACGAGGGCGAACAGGCCGACCCCGACCGCGGAGTAGTGGAAGCCGGGGCCGGTCAGGACGAAGGAGACGGTGGTCCAGAACGCGCTGAAGGCGCCGAACATCGCCGCCTGGTACAGGCCGCGGCGCAGCAGGGCCGGGTGGGTGCGCACCAGCCGGACGGTGGAACGCAGCACGTGGTGGTACGGGACGGTGGTGGTCGGGGCGTGCGAGGGCAGGGCGACGCGCAGCGCGATGCCGAGCAGCGCCATCAACGCGGCGGAACCGAGGAAGACGGCGCGCCAGCCGGCCAGGTCGGAGACCAGGCTGCTCACCGTTCGGGAGAGCAGGATGCCGGTGAGCAGACCGCTCATCACCCGGCCCACGACCCGGCCGCGGGCGTGGTCGGGAGCGAGGCCGGCGGCGAACGGCACCAGGATCTGGGCGACGACCGAGGTGGCGCCGCTGACCAGCGAGGCGATCAGCAGCATCGGGAAGCTGGTGGCGAACCCGGCGGCGAGGAGGGCGAGCGTGGTGACCGTCAGCAGAACGGTGATCAGGTTGCGCTTCTCCAGGCGGTCGCCGAGCGGGACGAGGAAGAGCATGCCGATGACGTAGCCGACCTGGGTGAGGGTGATCAGGGCCCCGGTGGTGGCGGTGCCGGTGTGGAAGACCTCGCCGAGGGAGGAGAGCAGCGGCTGGGCGTAGTACAGGTTGGCGACCGTCATGCCGGAGGCGACGGCGAACAGGGCTATCAGCCAGCCCGGCACGCCGTGGGGGGCCGTCGGGGCGGTGGATGGGGCTGCGGCTGCTGGCGTTGGGGTCGCGGCTCCGGGTGCCGGGGGCGCGGTGGATCGGCGCGAGGCGGTCGGGACGTCGGGCGAGGCGGACATGTTCACCTTCTGGAAGCAGTGACCGGCCGGGGCAGGCCGGCGCGGGCGGGCGGTGACGGCAGCTTCCTCGCTGCCGTCACACGGGTACGAGCGCCGGCACGCTCCCGTTGCTTCCTGCTCCGGGGCGATGCTTCGGGATGTCAGTTATCGCGAACGGAGATGATCGCGGGAGCCCGGGCAAGAGCCGGTGTCCGAGCCCGAGCCGGTGTCCGAGCCCGAGCCGGTGTCCGAGCCGGTGTCCGAGCCCGACTCCGCCGCGCCGCTCACCGTGCGACCCGCACAGGCGGCCGCCGCACGGGTCAGCAGCGCTGCCCGCCGAGCATGATCCGCGCGAGCAGCTCCTGGCGGCTGCCCACCCCGGTCTTGGTGAACACCGACTTCAGGTGGTCCTGCACCGTGTACGGCGTCATCGCGAGCACCCGCGACACGTCCCTGGTGTCATGGCCGCGCACCAGCAGCAACGCCACCTCCTGCTCGCGCGCCGTCAGCCCGAACGCGGCCAGGTAGAGCGGCATCACCTCGGCCGGCGTGGCCGGCGCGGCCACCACCGTCACCGCGTTCGCCGCCCCGCCCCCGCGCAGGGCGGAACCGTGCAGCAGGTACCAGCGGTCGTCCCGGGACCGCACCCGTACCGGGTTCTGCGGTACGGGCAGCCCGTGCGCCGCCCGGCGGGCCTGCTCGGCGGCCATCGCCACGCTGGTCGGGACGGCGAGCGAGGACGAGGTCGGGTCGGCCAGCCGGGCCAGCAACTCCTCGGCCGGTCCGGACAGGGCCTGCAGCCGGTTGCGCCGGTCCAGCACCAGCACCGCCGGATTCGCGTCCGCCTCCTCCTCCCGTGCCCCGGCCGGTACGTGACACGACCTCAGCGCATGGCCCAGGTGCCGGGCGGCGGCGTCGGCGATCACACGGTGGCGCTCCAGGTACGGGCCGCGGTCCGGCGCCCGCAGGAACGCCGCGCACCCCCACATGCCGCCGGCCGCGTCGAACACCGCCCGCAGCTCGTCCCCGAACCCGGCCGGCGCGACCTGCTCCCGGAACCGCACACTGTCGTACAGACTGCCACGGGTGGCGCGGGTCAGTGTCTCGGCGTGCACCCCGCTGTGCCGGATCTTGGAGAACGTCGCCACGTCGTCCGCCCACACCTCGAGGCGCACGGCGTGCTCGAACCCGTCCAGAGTGAGGTCCTCGCTCTGCACCGAATTCACCAGTCCGGTGACCGGGTCCGCGGTGTGCCAGCACACCGCGTCGAACTCCAGTACCTCACGCAGCAGTTCATCCGCCCGCCGGAACACCTCGGGAGCCGCCAACCCGGCCCCGGCCAGCTCCCGCATCCCCTCGATCGCGGCCCGCGCCGCCACCCCACGTCGCCCCATGCGGGGAAGCTAGCACGGCAGTTCGCGTCCCACCCATGCATCGAACGGTGGAGAGACGGCGTCCCGGCTCCTCCCAGGGGATGAGGACCGCGTACGGCCGTACGACCACCGGCCGGTGCCACGTTACTCGACACACGGAGCCGGACAGGAGATCCGTCCGAGCGGCATCGACCGGGAACGAGTGACCGTGACGGGCGCGACGCCGCCGGAGGACGGGCCACGGCGGCGTGAGGACCGGTTTGCCAGGTGGGACCGCGAGTCGGGCACCTTCTGGGACCACCGTGAGGAGCCCGACCGGACTGACCTCGCCCGAGGAGCACTTGGCCGCCGCCGAGCGCTGCGGTCGGACGTCAAGATCATCATGAGGCGACTTCCCTGACCATCTTGGCCGGACCGCTACTTTCCGTACGCCCGACGACGCACCATCATCACGTGTGCGCCGGACACCACGCCACGAAAGAAGACCGAGATGCTGCGCCCGACACTCAACAAGCCCCGCCTCAAGGCCGGAATCGTCGCCATCGCGACCGCGGCCGCAGGGGTGCTCGGCGCCGTCACCGCGCCCAGCGCCCAGGCGGCGGGCAACTGCACCCACTACGGGCAGGCCGGGTACGGGCAGGTCTTCACCAACTACAACTACACGGGTGACTGCTGGGAGTTCCAGATCGGGACCTGGACGGTCTTCCCCGTCCTGGTCAACCACAAGGTCTCCTCGCTCAGGAGCTGGGCCGCCTACCCCGGACAGGTCGTGCACCTCTCGGGCGACGGCATGACCTTCGACGCGGGCGCGGGCGAATGATGGCCGAACCTGCCCGACTGGTTCAACGACCATGCCAACGCGGCCTACTGACGGTTCGAAGGATCCATCTCTGCAGTCCATGCCGGTGCCGTGGATCGACTGCCGCGAGCGGCCCGGGGCCCGTGGCGCGCCCCGCTGTGGCCGGGCAGCACACCGCCACCGTGACGGCGGCGGCTGACCCTCGCGGGTGCGGGGAGGACTGGGGCCAGATGGACCCGGGCGAACTCGGAGTCGGCTGACCCCCGCGGGTGCGGGGAGGACGCCGCCGCCGAGTACGGCGCCTACGCCACCGTCGGCTGACCCCCGCGGGTGCGGGGAGGACTCGCCGACCTGGACCTGGCTGCCGGCCACACCCGGCTGACCCCCGCGGGTGCGGGGAGGACGCCATCACCGGCGGCAGCATCCACCTCGCCAACGGCTGACCCCCGCGGGTGCGGGGAGGACCCTTCGCGAGCTGGGGTGATGCGGGGGCTTTACCGTTTCTTTGCGGAGCTTGTTTGAGGGGTATCGAGGTGTCAGAGGGCCTGTGCATCATCTCATGTGGCGATGGCCGAGGATTCCGAGAGAGCGTCAGTCCGCGAGCCCGGTCTCAGCTCGCAGGAGCCGCGAGGTCGGCCGCCACCAGTTCGGCGGCCCGGGTCGGGTCTCCGCCGGCGCGGGTGAGGAGTGAGGCCACGTCGTAGCCGGCGTCGGCCGTCTCCCGGTGGGTCACCTTCATGTTGTGCACCGACTCGTAGCGCGGGGAGCTGAGTGCCGCGCCGAGGTCGGGGCGCAGGCGGTCCAACTCGATGACGACTGCCCAGGCGTCGTTCTCGATGCGGGCCCGGCGTGCCGGGTCGCAGGCGGCGATGGCCTGGGCGGTTTCGGGTGAGTCGGGCTCGCGAGTGTTCAGGGCGGGGAGGAGTTCGGGGGCGCCCAGGATCTCGGCTGCCCGGATGGCGAAGGTGTGGTCGTCGGCGTCGCATTGCAGCAGCTGCGCGATCAGGGGGACGGCCCGTGGGTCGTGCCGTCTGGCCAGGCCCCGTGCGCCTTCTTCTCGGACCTCGCCGTTCTCGTCGGTGGTGCATGTCCACAGGGCGTCCCTGATGGCGGTGGTGTCCTGCTCCAGTTGGAATCCCAGGGTGAACGCGGCCCAGTCGCGGACCTCGGGGTCCTGGTCCCGGGTGAGCCGGATCAGCGCCCGGATGTCGGGGCCGTCGGGCAGGCCGCTGTGGACGAAGGCGAGTTCCGAGGCGACGTGCCGCCGCAGTTCGGCGTCCTCGTGTTCGGAGAGCTTCACCAGTACGGGAACGGCGCGCGGGTCCTGTGCCCGGCCGAGGCCGCAGATGAGGGAGGACAGGACGCCGGACTCCGTCTCCGCTGCGGCGAGCGCGATCAGGGCGGTGGCCGCTTCGCCGCGCAGGGACTCGTGTTCCTCGGCCGCGAGGCCCACCAGATCGCAGCCCACTTGGCGTTCCAGGGCATCGGCCGAGCCCAGCAGGCCCGACCCGCGGCGCAGGGTGGTCTCGGCGTGTTCCGCCTCCGCTGCCTCCCGTGCGAGTGTCCAGTAGGCGTGCCAGTCGTCGTCCGCTTCCGAAGCCTTCGCCGTCCGCGCCGCCGCCATCACGTGCCCCACCGGCCCCGTCACGTTGTCCATGCGCGCATTCTTGCCCGAGGGGCCCGGTGGGGGACAGGGAATTTCCGGTTCCGGGCCGGCTCCGGTGGCCGGCCGCGGTGGGTGGTCGGCTTCGCCGTGGGCCGCCCGGTGGCGGCGATCGCTCCGATGCCGCTCCGGGGCGGGTGGGCTTCCGGGCGATCGTGTGGATCGTGTGGGGAGACCGGATGCCGGGGGCTGTTGCGGTACCGAGGTGGTGGGCGCGGCCGAACGCGGGGGCGGGTTCGCGTGAGAAGTCGGCCGGGCCGACTTCCCACGCACCCCGGCAGCGCGCCCCCGTTCGCCCGGCCGGGCCCGGAGAATGCAGGTGAGCGGGGTCGGCGGCCGCCGGTAGGGTGCCGTGGGTGACGAACTGGCGCGAGATCCACGACACCGACTGTGCACTTCCCGAAGGGCGCCGGCTGGACGACCTGACCGCAGAGCTGGCGGACGCTCTGGGGGATCCGGACCCGGAGGTCCGGGACAGCTACCCGTACGCGGTACTGGACACTTGGATCCGGCGCGGGGTGATCGACGGGGACGGGTTGCTCGCGCTCGGCGATCTGATGGCCCAGCGATTCACCGATCCTCGGATCCAGGCCAGGACGTTCGCCCCGCTCGTGCTGAGGATGATCGTGAGCCGGGGATGTCTCAGGCCCGAGTGGCTCGACGCGTTCGCCGCCTGGTACCGCTCGGAGACCGACCTGCGGGGCCGCGACGACGAACTCGGCTGGCTGCACGCCGTCGCGCACGGCGCGGACCTGCTGGGGGCCTGCGGACTGCGGCCCGAGGTCGACCCCGAGCTGCTGCTCGCACTCGCCGCCGAACGGCTGCTCGCCACGACGGACCACCTCTTCGCGGAACGGGAGGACGACCGGCTCGCCAAGGCCGTCGCCCTCGTCCTCACCCGTCCCGACCTGACGCCGGAGCGGTCGACGGCCTGGTTGAGGGAGGTCGGCGCCGCCCTCGCCCCGTACGAGCGCGGGCCGATGCCGGTCTGGGCCTCCAACTCGGTCCGTACCCTGCGCGCCCTGTACCTCCTGGCGGACCTCGGAGTGTCCGCGGAGCGCGGCGGGAACCCGGTCCCGCTCGCCTGCGGTGACGCGGTCAAGGCCCGGGTGGCCGCGGTCCTGCGCCCGCTGCTCCCGTAGGCGGGGGTGCGGGACCGGGTGGCAGGCGCACGAGAAGTCGGCCTGCCCGACTTCTCGCGTCGGCGCGTGGCACGACCCCCTGCCACGGCCGGACTCGACCCGGCCGCCGACAGCACGCGGCCGGCGCTCGCAGCGATCTGCCGCCGGCCCCGGCCGCACAGGGGGACGGGCCGGGAGAGGACCAGGACGAGACGCCGGGACAGAGCCTCGTCGTCCGGGGCCGAGTTGAGCCGGCGGGTGGTACTCGTGCGTGCGGAGCCGACCGCCCCCGCCCGAACCGCGTCGGATGCCGGCGGCGGCGCGTGCCCGGGGGCGGTCACTGTTCCCATGGGGTTCGCGACCACGAGGACGGGGGAGTCGCGCCGACACGAAACCGCGGCCGGCGGGGAATCGTGTTTCCGCCTCACGCCCGGTCAAGGCCTGTGCCGCCCCCGCCTTCGGGCACGTCATGGCCGCCCTGCGCGCGCCCAGGTCGGTCGGACGACCATCACGGTCGGTAGGTAGGTTTCTCCGGGGCCCGCTCAACGTCCCGTCGAGGCAGCCCCGGTGTACTCCCGCGTTCGGCGACGGCGGCTTGCGGCTGGGGCTGCGCCGGGCAATACGGTGACTGATCGAACCGCGCCACCCATGGAGGAGAATCGTCATGGTCCACCCGGCCGTCACCCGCCTCTCAGCCCTGCTGGGGGAGCCGAGCACCCCCGGCGACACCGTCGACTGGGAGGATCTGGCCCGGACCACGGGCCTGCGCCTGCCCGCCGACTACCGCGACTTCGTCACGCTCTACGGCGGCGGTGAGCTGGACGAGTACCTCGGCGTCAGCACGCCGCCGGTGAACGGCTCCCCGTACGGCGATCTCATCGATGGGCTGGACTTCGACCCCAGGGACGAACCGGCGGCTCACACCGGCACCGAGCCCGAGGACCTGAAGGAGAGGAGGCTTCTCCCCTTCGCGGGCAGTGCCAACGGCGACGTGGCCTTCTGGCTCTGCGACACCCGGGACCCGGACCGCTGGGATGTCGTCGTCTTCAAGCGCCAGCACCACTTCCAGGAGGACCCCTGGGTCCGCTTCGCCGTGGGTTTCGGCGACTTCCTGACCGGCACCCTCGACGGCACGCTGCCGAACCCCTTCAGCGACAGAGGCTTTGACAGGCCCCCACACGCCTATCGCAGCTGGCGGCAACCGCTGTGACCCAGCACGGCGTTCACGTGCGGCTGCCGAGCTCGTCGATGCAGACCTCGCTCTCTCCGCAGTGGCGGTGATGCTCCTATAGACGTCAAGCCGCAGGAGCAAGATCGGTTCGCGTGATCTTGGTTGATGGTGTGCTGGTGAGCGCGCGGTAGACCTCGCGGGCGACGAAGCGCCTGAGGCACCGCGTGATGTCGTTCTTCGACAGCCCTTCCTTGGCGCGGCGGGCGACGAAGGCACGGGTGCGCTCGTCGTAGCGCACGCGGGTCAGCACGATGATGTGCAGGGCGTTGTTGGCGGCCCGGTCGCCGCCGCGGTTGAGGCGGTGGCGGTGGGTGCGGCCGGAGGAGGCGGGTATCGGTGCGACTTCGGCCAGGTGCGCGAACGCCGCCTCGGAGCGCTGCCCGTTCGGGATCGTCGCCAGCCGACGCAAGGAGCTGGCCGGCGGTCTCGGAGCCGACCCGAACAGGGCCAAGAGCTGCGGGGCGGCCTGTTGACCAGCGGGCCGATCTCGGTGTCGAGCTCGGTGATCTCGTCGTTGAGCGCCTGGTGGCGGCGGCCCAGGCGCCGCAGGGCGGCCTTGGTCGCGGCCAGCGGCGCGGACAGGTCCGTTCCGGGCCGCAGCCGGGCGAGTGCGGACCAGTAGGGCCCGCTCCAGACCCGCGACCTGCTCGCGCAGCACCGCCGGTGGGGACACGAGCAGGCCGCGGATCTGGTTCATCGCCTGGGTGCGGGCCTTGACCGCGCTGCGGCGTGCACATCGCAGCACCCGGATGGCCTCGACCACGCCGTCGCGGCTTTTGGGGACACCGACTGCCCGGCCGGCGGCCACCGCCGTGGTGGCCGCGTAGGCGTCGATCGGGTCGGATTTTCCGCGCAGGCGGCGCACCTTGAGGGCCGGCCGGTCCACATCGAGGACCGTGACCCCTGCGGCGGTCAGCACCCGGGCGAGCTCGGCGCCGTAGGCACCGCTGCCCTCCACGCCGACCGCGCGCAGGGCGCCGTGCGAGCGCATCCACTCCAGGAGGTCCCGGTAGCCGGCGACAGTGGCCGGGAACTCCTGGCCGGCCAGGTGCCGGCCCAGCCGGTCGATCACCGCCGCGTGGTGGGCCAGCCCGTGGGTGTCGACTCCGCCGGTGATCTCCGGGCCGTCGTACGTCACGCTGGTCATGTCCGTCCTTGCCGCTTGTCCGAGCCGGGGGCGGCACGCGCCCGTCGGGCGGGTGGTTTCGTTCACGTGAAGTAGCAGCGATCGGTCAGCGGTTCGGGCAGCAGTCGGCGATCTCAAGTGCTGCGGATGTTCCCCCGAAGTGACGTCACCCGATGGCGCCGACGGCAGAGTGCCCGGCCGCCACAAGGTGTGGATCGGCCTTCCCCGGGAGGGTGAGGCGCTCCGTTCTCACGGCGGATGTGTCGCTCCGGCGCCCTCCTCGATCATCGAACCAGCAAGGTGCGCCCACGGGATCGG
>NZ_JBEZUT010000198.1:0-16061 GCF_040636595.1 Kitasatospora sp. NPDC036755 | reverse complement strand
CCGCAGGGGCTCGGCGCCGGCCGCCGCGGCGGCCCGGGCGGAGGCGGCCGCGGTGTGGGGCGGGGTCGAACCGCCGTCCCGGCCGGGCCGGGACACCACCGGGATCCTGGCGGCGGCCGCGGCGGGCGAGCTGGACGCGCTGCTGGTCGGCGGCGTGGACCCGGACGACCTGCCGGATCCGGCGCTGGCAGACGAGGCGCTGGCGGCGGTGCCGTTCCTGGTGTCGCTGGAGCTGCGGCCCTCCGCGGTGACGGCGCGCGCCGACGTGGTGCTGCCGGTGGCGGCGGCCGCGGAGAAGGCCGGCACCTTCCTGGACTGGGAGGGCCGGGTGCGGATGTTCGAGTCCGCGCTCAAGCCGGACCAGCAGATGGGCCGTCACCTCCAGTCGGACCTACGGGTGCTGAGCATGCTGGCCGACGCGCTGGGCCACCGGCTGGGCCTGCCGGACGTCCGGGCGGCCCGGCTGGAACTGGACCACTTCGTCCCCTGGACGGGCGACCGCCCGGCCGACCCGGCCGCGCACCCCGGCCTGCTGCCGCGCCCGGCCGTCGGCCAGGCGGTGCTGGCGGGCTGGCGGCTGCTGCTGGACAACGGCGTGCTGCAGCAGGGGGACCAGCACCTGGCGGGCACCCGGCACCGGGCGGTGGCCCGGATCTCGGCGGAGACGGCCAAGGAGGTCGGCGCCGAGGCGGCCGGCGCGCTGCGGCTGACCGGTCCGGCCGGTTCGCTGACCCTGCCGCTGGAGGTCACCGACTCGATCCCGGACCGCACGGTCTGGATCCCGCTGGACTCCACGCCGGGCGGCGCCCACCGCTCGCTCGGCACCACCGTCGGCCACCTGGTCACGATCGCCGCGGCCGAGCCCGGCAGCGGGACCGGGCCCGGGGCCGAACCGGAACCGGCCGCACCGGACGAGGCACCGCAGGACGGGACGCCGCAGGACGAGGCGCCGCAGATCGAGGCGCCGCAGGGCGAACCCGCACAGGGCGAAGCGGCCCGGGACCGGACCGGGGCGACCACGGCCGGGACCGCGGACGAAGGGGAGGACCGATGACTCCGCAGCCGTACGAGACGCTCCACTTCTTCGGGCAGGACCCGTGGTGGCTGGTGCTGCTGAAGGCGGTGTTCTGCTTCGCCTTCCTGGTCCTGACGGTGCTGATCGCGATCGTCTGGGAGCGCAAGGTGGTGGCCTGGATGCAGCTGCGCATCGGGCCCAACCGGCACGGCCCGTGGGGCCTGCTGCAGTCGCTGGCGGACGGCGTGAAGCTGGCGCTGAAGGAAGACCTGGTGGTCAAGGGCTCGGACAAGGTGGTCTACATCCTGGCCCCGATCGTCTGCGCCATCCCCGCGTTCATGGCCTTCGCGGTGATCCCGTTCGGTCCGGCCGGCAACGAGGTGTCGATCTTCGGCACCCGCACGCCGCTCCAGCTGACGGACTTCCCGGTCGCCCTGCTGTACATCCTGGCGACGGCCTCGGTGGGCATCTACGGCATCGTGCTGGCGGGCTGGTCCTCGGGTTCGACCTACCCGCTGCTGGGCGGGCTGCGCTCGTCCGCGCAGATGATCAGCTACGAGATCGCGATGGGCCTGTCCTTCGCGGCGGTGTTCATCTACTCGGGCTCGATGTCGACCTCGGAGATCGTGGCGCACCAACAGCCGACCTGGTTCGCGGCACTGCTGCCGGTCTCGTTCATCGTCTACGTCATCGCGATGGTCGGCGAGACCAACCGGGCGCCGTTCGACCTGCCGGAGGCCGAGGGCGAGCTGGTCGGCGGCTTCAACACCGAGTACTCCTCGCTGAAGTTCGCGATGTTCATGCTGGCCGAGTACGTGAACATGGTGACGGTCTCGGCGGTGGCCTCGACCCTCTTCCTGGGCGGCTGGCGGGCCCCGTGGCCGGTGTCGACCTTCTGGGAGGGCGCCAACCACGGCTGGTGGCCGATGCTGTGGATCACGTTGAAGATCCAGCTGCTGCTGTTCTTCTTCATCTGGCTGCGCGGCACGCTGCCCCGGCTCCGCTACGACCAGTTCATGAAGCTGGGCTGGAAGGTGCTGATCCCGGTCTCGCTGGTGTGGCTGGTGCTGATCGCGAGCGTGCGGGCGCTGCGCAACGAGGGCTACGGCTTCGGCGAGGTGGTGCTGTACGTCGGCGCCCCGGTCGGGGTGGTGCTGCTGCTGGCGCTGCTGCGGGACTTCGTGCGCAAGCAGCCGGAGCCCGAAGAGGCGCCGCCCAAGGCCGAGTTCGACCCGATGGCGGGCGGCTACCCCGTCCCGCCGCTGCCCGGCCAGGTGCTTCCGCCGGTGCCGCGCCGGCGCAGCCGCGCCCCGAAGCAACTCCAGGACGCCCTCAACGGGGCCGACCATTCCGAAGGGAGCTGAACCGAGATGTCCGACCAGTCCGATCGAACGGGCCGCGCCGAGCGGGACGACCGTCCGTCGGTCCTCGGCCCGGCCGCCGGCTTCGGCGTGACCTTCAAGGCCATGTTCAAGAAGCGGCTCACCGAGCAGTACCCGGAGCAGAAGAAGCCCACCGCTCCGCGCTTCCACGGCCGCCACCAGCTGAACCGGCACCCGGACGGCCTGGAGAAGTGCGTCGGCTGCGAGCTGTGCGCGTGGGCCTGCCCGGCCGACGCGATCTACGTGGAGGGCGCGGACAACCGGGACGAGGAGCGCTACTCCCCGGGTGAGCGCTACGGCGTGGTCTACCAGATCAACTACGCCCGCTGCATCCTGTGCGGGCTCTGCATCGAGGCCTGCCCGACCAGGGCGCTGACGATGACCAACGAGTACGAGCTGGCCGACTCCTCCCGGCGGGACCTGATCTTCACCAAGGAGCAGCTGCTGGTGGGCCTGTCCGAGGGCATGGTCGACACCCCGCACGCGATCTTCCCGGGCACCGACGAGGGCGCGTACTACCGGGGCGAGGTCACCGCGGCGGCGCCGGGGACGGTCCAGCAGGAGCGCACCGACCGGGAGAAGGAGGTGCGGCAGTGATCGCGCGACTGGCGGAAGCGGCCGGGACGACCTCCACGGGTGAGGCCGTCCAGTTCTGGGTGCTCGCGGTGATCGCGGTCGGTGGAGCGCTGGGCATGGTGCTGATGCGCAAGGCCGTGCACAGCGCGCTCTGCCTGGCGGCCACCATGCTGGCGCTGGCGGTCTGTTACATGGCCCAGGGGGCGGTGTTCCTGGGCGTGGTGCAGATCGTGGTCTACACCGGCGCGATCATGATGCTGTTCCTGTTCGTGGTGATGCTGGTCGGCGTCACCAGCGAGGACTCCCTCAAGGAGCAGCTGAAGGGCCAGCGGGTCGCCGCGGCGCTGTGCGGGCTGGGCTTCGGCGTGCTGCTGATCGCCGGGATCGCCAACGCCAGGCTGAACCACTTCACCGGGCTGGCCGAGGCGAACGCCGAGGGCAACGTGCCGGGCCTGGCCCGGCTGATCTTCACCCGGTACGTGTGGGCCTTCGAGGTCACCGGCGCGCTGCTGATCACCGCGGCGATCGGCGCGATGGTGCTCACCCACCGGGAGCACGTGAAGGCGCCGAAGACGCAGCGGGAGCTGGCGGAGCAGCGGATCAGGGACAACATCCAGGTGCCGCCGCTGCCGGCGCCGGGCGTGTACGCGCGGCACAACGCGGTGGACGTCCCGGGGCTGCTGCCGGACGGCACGATCGCCGAGGACTCGGTGATGGCGACGCTGCGCGAGCGCGGCCAGGTCCGGGACGTCAGCCAGGCGATGCTGCGGCGGATGGCGGAGCTGGAGAACACCACGGCGGACTGGCTGGGCCGTCCGTCCTCGGAGCGGCCGGCCGTGACGGTCCCGCGCAAGTCGCTGGAACCGGTGCCCGCGAACGGCGGCCCGGTGCCCGCGAACGGCGGCCCGGTGCCCGCGAACGGCGGCCCGGTGCCCGCGAACGGCGACCGGGGGCCGGCGAACGGCGGGCCGGTGCCGGCGAACAACGTGAAGCACCCGGCCGACGAGGAGGGCGCGGAGTGAACCCGGTCAACTACCTCTACCTGTCGGCCCTGTTGTTCACCATCGGCGCGTCCGGCGTGCTGATCCGGCGCAACGCGATCGTGCTGTTCATGTGCGTGGAGCTGATGCTGAACGCCTCGAACCTCGCCCTGGTGACCTTCTCCAGGCTGCACGGGACCTTGGACGGCCAGATCATCGCGTTCTTCACGATGGTGGTCGCGGCGGCCGAGGTCGTGGTCGGCCTCGCCATCATCGTCTCCATCTTCCGGACCAGGCACTCCGCTTCGGTCGACGACAGCAATCTGATGAAGCTGTAGGCGGAGGGCCTCGGTGAACTCTCTCATTCCGCTGCTGGTGGCGGCTCCCCTGGCCGGCGCCGCCCTGCTGCTGCTCGGCGGCCGGGCGCTGGACCGGTACGGCCACTGGCTGGCCACCGCGCTCGCGGCGCTCTCGTTCGGCTTCGGCCTGGCCCTGTTCTCGGACATGCTCGGCCGTGACGCCGAGCACCGGGCGGTCGGCGTGCACCTGTTCAGCTGGATCCCGGTGAACGGCTTCCAGGCCGACGTCGCCTTCCGGCTCGACCAGCTGTCGATGACCTTCGTCCTGCTGATCACGGGCGTCGGCACGCTGATCCACCTCTACTCTGTCGGCTACATGGCGCACGACGAGCGCCGGCGCCGCTTCTTCGCGTACCTGAACCTGTTCCTGGCCGCCATGCTGCTGCTGGTGGTCGCGGACAACTACCTGCTGCTGTACTTCGGCTGGGAGGGCGTCGGCCTGGCCTCGTACCTCCTGATCGGCTTCTGGCAGCACAAGCCGAGCGCGGCGACGGCGGCCAAGAAGGCCTTCATCGTCAACCGGGTCGGCGACATGGGCCTGTCCATCGCGATCATGCTGATGTTCGTCGAGTTCGGCTCCTTCGCCTTCGATCCGGTCTTCGGGGGCGCCCACCAGGCGAGCGAGGGCAAGCTGACGGCGATCGGCCTGATGCTGCTGCTGGCGGCCTGCGGCAAGTCGGCGCAGGTGCCGCTGCAGTCCTGGCTCGGGGACGCGATGGAGGGCCCGACCCCGGTGTCGGCGCTGATCCACGCGGCCACCATGGTGACCGCGGGCGTCTACCTGATCACCCGCTCCTCGGCGGTCTTCGACCTGGCTCCGGACGCGCAGACCGCCGTGGTGGTGGTCGGCGCGGTCACGCTGCTGTTCGGTGCGATCGTCGGTTGCGCCAAGGACGACATCAAGAAGGCGCTGGCCGGCTCGACCATGTCGCAGATCGGCTACATGGTGCTGGCGGCCGGGCTCGGCCCGATCGGCTACGCCTTCGCGATCATGCACCTGGTGACCCACGGCTTCTTCAAGGCCGGGCTGTTCCTCGGCGCCGGGTCGGTCATGCACGGCATGAACGACGAGGTGAACATGCGTCACTACGGCGGCCTGCGGAAGTACATGCCGGTCACCTTCGTGACCTTCGGCCTGGGCTACCTGGCGATCATCGGCTTCCCCGGCCTGTCCGGCTTCTTCTCCAAGGACAAGATCATCGAGGCGGCGTTCGCCAAGGGCGGCACCGAGGGCTGGATCCTCGGGCTGTGCGCGCTGGTCGGTGCGGCGGTCACCGCGTTCTACATGACCCGGGTGATGGTGCTGACCTTCTTCGGGGAGAAGCGCTGGCAACCGGACGGCGACGGCAACGCCCCGCACCCGCACGAGTCGCCCCGGACGATGACCGTTCCGATGGTCCTGCTGGCCGTCGGCTCGGTCTTCGCGGGCGGGCTGTTCGCCTTCAACGACTCCTTCCTGAAGTGGCTGGAGCCGGTCACCGGGCACGACGAGGGCAACTCCCCGCTCGCCCCGCTGACGGTCACCCTGCTGACCACGGCCTGCATGCTGGCCGGCGTCGGCCTCGCCTACCTGATGTACGGGCGCTCGCCGGTCCCGGTGGTGCCGCCGGTCGGCTCCCCGATCACCCGGGCCGCCCGCCGCGACCTGCTGCAGGACGACTTCAACCACGCGGTGCTGGTGCGGCCGGGCTCGGCGCTCGCCGCGGCGCTGGTGTTCTTCGACAGCCGCGGCCTGGACGGCGTGGTCAACGGCCTGGCCGCCGCGATCGGCGGGCTCTCCGGCCGGATGCGGCGGGTCCAGAACGGCTTCGTCCGCTCGTACGCGCTCTCCATGTTCGGCGGCACGCTGGTGCTGGTCGCCACGACTCTCCTGATGAGGTCCACGTGATGACTCGTCCTGATACGCGTCGGGGAGGCCGGCCATGACGGTGCTCCTGACCGCCACCTGTGCCGTCCCGGCGGCCGGTGCGGTGCTGACGGCCGCGCTGCCCGCCGGGTCCTCCGAGAGCCGGCGCCGGACCACCAAGGCCGTCGCGCTGGGCGCCTCGGCCGTCACCCTGGTGCTGGCCGCCGTGGTGGCGACGCGGTTCGAGCCGCACGGCGACCGCTTCCAGCTGACCGAGTCGTACAGCTGGATCCGCTCCTTCGGCATCACCTTCTCGCTCGGCGTGGACGGCATCGGCGCCGTGCTCGCACTGCTGACCGCCGTGCTCGTGCCGCTGGTGATCCTCGCCTCCTGGCACGACGCCGACCCGGGGCCCGCCGGGCCGGACGGCACCTTCGAGAACAGGCGCCGCACCCAGGGCTTCTTCGCCCTGATCCTGGCGGTGGAGGCGATGGTGATCGTCTCCTTCTACGCCACCGACGTCTTCGTGTTCTACGTGTTCTTCGAAGCCATGCTGATCCCGATGTACTTCCTGATCGGTGGCTTCGGGGACCGCGCGGGCGGCCCGGATTCGTCCCGCCAGCGCTCCTACGCGGCCGTGAAGTTCCTGCTCTACAACCTGCTCGGCGGCCTGGTGATGCTGGCCGCCGTGATCGGCCTGTACGTGATCGCGCAGGACCAGGGCTTCGGCACCTTCGACCTGCCGACGCTGACCTCGGCGATCGCCGACGGCCGGCTCCGGCTGTCCGGCACCGCCGAGAAGGCGCTGTTCCTGGGCTTCTTCTTCGCCTTCGCGGTGAAGGCCCCGCTGTGGCCGCTGCACACCTGGCTGCCGAACGCGATGGGCGAGTCCACCGCCGGCACCGCGGTGCTGATCACCGCGGTGGTGGACAAGGTCGGCACCTTCGCGATGCTGCGCTTCTGCCTCGGACTGTTCCCGGGCGCCTCGAAGACCTTCGCCCCGGCGATCCTGGTCCTCGCGCTGATCGGGATCGTCTACGGCGCGCTGCTGGCCGTCGGCCAGAAGGACATCAAGCGACTGGTGGCGTACGCCTCGATCTCGCACTTCGGCTTCATCATCATGGGGATCTTCGCGCTGACCAGTCAGGGCCAGAGCGGCGCCACCCTCTACATGGTCAACCACGGGCTGTCCACGGCGGCGTGGATGCTGGTGGCCGGCTTCCTGATCTCCCGGCGCGGCTCGCGCCTGATCGCCGACTACGGCGGCGTGCAGAAGGTCGCCCCGGTGCTCGCCGGAACGTTCCTGATCGGAAGCCTGGCCACCCTGTCGCTGCCCGGACTCGCCCCGTTCGTCAGCGAGTTCCTGGTCCTGGTGGGCACCTTCACCCGCTACCCGGCGATCGGAGTCGTGGCCACCTTCGGCATCGTGCTGGCCGCGCTCTACGCCCTGCTGCTGTACCAGCGCACCATGACCGGCCCGGTGCGGGACGGGGTCCGCGCGATGCCCGACCTCAAGGCCCGCGAACTCGCCGTGGTCGGCCCGCTGGTGGCGCTGACCATCCTGCTCGGCGTCTACCCCAAGCCGCTCACCGACCTGGTCAACCCCTCGGTGAACGCGACGCTCTCGCAGGTCCACCAGACCGACCCGGCACCGGCCCACCCGGTCGCCGCCACCTCAGGAGGTGAGCAGAAGTGAGCGCCACCGCAATGCTCGCCGCCGCCGGCGGCAACACCGCGGGCATCCCCGCGCCGCACATCGAGTACGGCCGGCTCTCCCCGATGCTCGTGGTGTTCGCGGCCGCCGTGGCCGGTGTCCTGGTGGAGGCCTTCGTGCCCCGCCGGTACCGGCACTGGACCCAGGTGACGCTCGCCCTGGGCGGCCTGGTCGGCGCCTTCGTCGCCGTGGTGGTGCTGGCCGCGCAGAGCCACGGCTTCACCCGGATCGACCTGCTGGCCATGGAGACGGTCGCGATGGACGGCCCGGCGCTGTTCCTCCAGGGCGTGATCCTGCTGGCCTCCGCGGTCGCGGTGCTCACCTACGCCGAGCGGCGGCTGGAGCCCAAGGCGGGCGGCCTGCCCGCGGACGCGTTCGCCGCCCAGGCCGCCGCCACCCCCGGCGGCGAGCAGGAGCGGGCCGCGGTCCGGGCCGGCTTCGCCACCACCGAGGTCTTCCCGCTCACCATGTTCGCGGTCGGCGGCATGCTGCTGTTCCCGGCCGCCAACGACCTGCTGACCATGTTCGTGGCGCTGGAGGTCTTCTCGCTGCCGCTGTACCTGCTGTGCGCCCTGGCCCGGCGCCGCCGGCTGCTCTCCCAGGAGGCGGCGGTCAAGTACTTCCTGCTCGGCGCCTTCGCCTCGGCGTTCTTCCTGTTCGGCACCGCGCTGCTGTACGGCTACGCGGGCAGCGTGCGGCTCGGCGACATCGGGGACGTCATCTCCGGCAAGGCGATGACCACCCCCGCGCAGCTGAGCACCACCCAGAGCGACGCGCTGGTGCTGACCGGCCTGGCGATGCTGGCGGTGGGCCTGCTGTTCAAGGTCGGCGCCGTCCCCTTCCACTCCTGGACCCCGGACGTCTACCAGGGCGCGCCGACCCCGGTGACGGGCTTCATGGCGGCGGCCACCAAGGTCGCGGCCTTCGGGGCCTTCCTGCGGCTGTTCTACGTGGCCTTCCCGGGCCTGCGGCTGGACTGGCGTCCGGTGATGTGGGGCGTCGCGATCCTCACCATGGTGGTGGGCGCGGTGCTCGCGGTGACCCAGCAGGACGTCAAGCGCCTGCTGGCGTACTCCTCGATCGCGCACGCCGGGTTCATCCTGACCGGCGTGATCGCCGTCAACAAGCAGGGCATCTCCTCGGTGCTGTTCTACCTGCTGGCGTACGCCTTCGTGACGCTCGGGGCGTTCGCGGTGGTCACCCTGGTGCGGGACTCCAAGGGCGAGGCGACCCACCTGTCCAGCTGGGCCGGGCTCGGGCGGCGCTCGCCGCTGGTGGCCGCGGTGTTCGCGCTGTTCCTGCTGGCCTTCGCCGGGATTCCGCTGACCTCCGGGTTCACCGGGAAGTTCGCGGTCTTCCAGGCCGCGGCCAGCGGGGGGGCGACCCCGCTGGTGGTCGTCGGTGTGCTGAGCTCGGCGGTGGCCGCGTTCTTCTACATCAGGGTCATCGTGCTGATGTTCTTCTCGGATCCGCAGCCGGGCGGCCCCACGGTGGCGATTCCGAGCCCCTTCACGGCGACGGCGATCGGGGTGGGGGTGCTGGTCACGCTGGGTCTCGGACTGCTGCCGCAGTACTTCCTCGACCTCGCGTCCAAGGCCTCGCTGTTCGTGCGCTGATCTTTACGCCCATCGCTCCCGACCAGGGCCCCGTCCGGGCCGCGCCCAGTACGCGCGGCCCGGACGGGTCTTTGTCGGGAACCGGGGCCGGGGGAGTTCCGAGAGCTCTTCCACCTTTATTTCCAACCGAATTCGCCCCCACCGCCGTCCGCTCCGCGCAGCCGTCCTGACCAGGGCATCAGGCCCGATCATGACAGGATCCGCACGCCCGTGCAGTGATCCACTCGCGACCGGATACCCTGCCTGTATGGCCAGCGGCGGCACTCAGGGACCAGGCCGCTAGATCGACCAGGGACAGAGGAGTGGTCTTCGTGACCGTCGTGGAACCCTTCGGGCTCAGCGTGCAGGACCGCGACCTGACCCGGGACGTCCAGGCCGGACTGGACGCGGTGGAGGCGGCGCTCGGTGAGGCCGTCAAGAGCGACGTCCCGTTCATCACCGTCACCGCGAGTCACCTCCTCGAAGCCGGCGGCAAGCGCTTCCGTCCGCTGCTCCTGCTGCTGGCGGCCCAGTTCGGCGACCCGGGCGCGCCCGGTGTGGTGCCCGCCGCCGTGGTGGTCGAGCTGACCCACCTGGCCACGCTCTACCACGACGACGTCATGGACGAGGCCCCGGTGCGCCGGGGTGCGCCGAGCGCCAACTCCCGCTGGGACAACTCGGTCGCCATCCTCACCGGCGACTTCCTGTTCTCCCGCGCCTCCCAGGTGCTCGCCGACCTCGGCCCGGAGGCCGTGCGGATGCAGGCCGAGGCCTTCGAGCGGCTGGTCACCGGCCAGATCCTGGAGACCCGCGGCCCCGGTCCGGAGATGGACCCGCTGCTGCACTACCTGGACGTCCTGGAGGGCAAGACCGGCTCGCTGATCGCCGTCTCCTGCCGGATAGGAGCGCTGATGGCCGGTGCCGAGCGCGAGCTGGTCGACACCCTCGGCGAGTTCGGCGAGCGGATCGGCATCGCCTTCCAGCTGGCCGACGACGTGCTCGACATCGCCAGCGACGGCCACGAGTCCGGCAAGACGCCCGGCACCGACCTGCGCGAGGGCGTGCCGACCCTGCCGACCCTGCTGCTGCAGCAGATGCCCGCCGACCCGGCCGACCCGGACGACACCCGGCTGCGCGAACTGCTCGACCAGGACCTCTCCGACGACGACCTGCACGCCGAGGCGCTGCGCCTGCTGCGGGCCCACCCCGCGCTGCAGCGCGCCCGCGCCGAGACGCTGCGCCGGGCCGAGGAGGCCCGGGCGCTGCTCGCCCCGCTGCCGGACTGCGCGGCGAAGGCCGCGCTGGAAGGCCTCTGCGACGCGGTGGCGATCCGCACCATGTGAGCCCCAACGGGGCCGTCCGGGCCGTCGGGCCCGTCCCGTCCGCCGGGCCGCGACGCGGTCCGGCCCGGGGGTTTTGGGTCCGGCCTCGGGCACGACCCCGAATGGGGGAGACTGACTCCCGTCAGCACACGCCTGCCGGGAAGGTCGTTATGCGTCGCGTCGTCATCGCCGAGGACTCCGTACTGCTCAGGGAGGGACTGACCCGGCTGCTCACCGACCGCGGCCTGGAGGTCGTGGCCGGGGTGGGGGACGGCGACGCCCTGGTGAAGACCATCCACGACCTGGCGGCGGCCGACGCGCTCCCGGACGTTGTGGTCTCCGACGTGCGGATGCCCCCGAGCCACACCGACGAGGGCCTGCGCGCCTGCGTGGAGCTGCGCGGCCGCTACCCGCAGCTGGGCGTGCTGGTGCTGTCGCAGTTCGTGGAGGAGCGCTACGCCTCGGAGCTGCTGGCCGGCTCCACCCGGGGTGTGGGCTACCTGCTCAAGGACCGGGTCGCCGAGGTGCGCGAGTTCGCCGACGCGGTGGTCCGGGTCGCCGAGGGCGGCACCGCGCTGGACCCCGAGGTGGTGCAGCAGCTGCTCAGCCGCAGCCGTAAGGGCGACGTTCTGGCCAATCTCACGCCGCGCGAGCGCGAGGTGCTCGGGCTGATGGCGGAGGGCCGCACCAACGCCGCGGTGGCCAGGCAGCTGGTGGTCTCCGACGGCGCGGTGGAGAAGCACGTCAGCAACATCTTCCTCAAGCTGGGCCTGGCCCAGAGCGCGGAGGACCACCGCCGGGTGCTGGCCGTGCTCACCTACCTCAACTCCTGACGCCTCCGGACCCGCCGCCCGCCTCCCGGGGGCGCGCGCCCCCGGGAGCGCATCTCGGCCACGCGCCCGTGAACGCCCGCGCCCGCCCGTTCGAGCCGGAATGATCTCCGGCGGGCGGACGTTGACCCATGTGCGGTGCAGCTGCGGGCCGGTGAAATACCTGCCGTGGTTCCGGCCGCCGTCGTGTCGGCCCACATAGGATGCGAGAGGTGCACCAGGCGGACGGGGCACGGGGCCGCGCCCGCGGTGGTGCGCCCACGAGGAGGTCCGCGGCAGTGACCAGTCAGGTCGATCAGTCAGAAGCAGTGGACGGCCCGGACGGCGGCGAGGCCCGCGCCGGGAGCGGCGACGTGCGGGCGGGTTCCGCGGCGCCCGCCGGACCGCCCGCCCCGGGCGGCCCTCCGGTGAAGCCGGGCAAGCCGATCCGCAGACTCGATCGGGTGATCATTCGCTTCGCCGGCGACTCCGGTGACGGCATGCAGCTGACCGGTGACCGGTTCACCTCGGAGACGGCGTCCTTCGGCAACGACCTCTCCACGCTGCCGAACTTCCCGGCCGAGATCCGGGCGCCCGCCGGCACCCTGCCGGGTGTCTCCTCGTTCCAGCTGCACTTCGCGGACCACGACATCCTGACCCCGGGCGACGCCCCGAACGTACTGGTCGCGATGAACCCGGCCGCGCTGAAGGCGAACCTGCCGGACCTGCCGCGCGGCGCCGAGATCATCGTCAACACCGACGAGTTCACCAAGCGGGCGCTGGCCAAGGTCGGTTACCCGGCGGACCCGCTGACCGACGGTTCGCTGGACGGCTTCCACCTGCACAAGGTGCCGCTGACCACGCTGACCCTGGAGGCGCTCAAGGACAGCGGCCTGGCCCGCAAGGACGCGGAGCGGGCGAAGAACATGTTCGCCCTGGGCCTGCTGTCCTGGATGTACCACCGGCCCACGCACGGAACGGAGTCGTTCCTGCGCACCAAGTTCGCCAAGAAGCCGCAGATCGCCGAGGCGAACATCAGCGCCTTCCGGGCGGGCTGGAACTTCGGCGAGACCACGGAGTCCTTCGCCGTCTCCTACGAGGTGCCGCCGGCCAGGCTCCCGGCCGGGCGCTACCGCAACATCTCCGGGAACCTCGCGCTGTCCTACGGGCTGATCGCCGCGGCGCAGCGCTCGGGTCTGCCGCTGTACCTGGGCTCGTACCCGATCACCCCGGCCTCGGACATCCTGCACGAGCTGAGCCGGCACAAGAACTTCGGGGTGCGCACCTTCCAGGCGGAGGACGAGATCGCCGGGATCGGCGCGGCGCTGGGCGCGGCCTTCGGCGGCGCGCTCGGGGTGACCACCACCTCCGGGCCGGGGGTCGCGCTGAAGTCCGAGACGATCGGCCTGGCCGTCTCGCTCGAACTGCCGCTGCTGGTCGTGGACATCCAGCGCGGTGGCCCGTCCACCGGCCTGCCGACCAAGACCGAGCAGGCGGACCTGCTGCAGGCGATGTTCGGCCGCAACGGCGAGGCGCCGGTGCCGATCGTCGCCCCGGCCACGCCCGCGGAGTGCTTCGACGCCGCGTTGGAGGCGGCCCGGATCGCGGTCACCTACCGCACCCCGGTGTTCCTGCTCTCGGACGGCTACCTGGCCAACGGCTCGGAGCCGTGGCGGATCCCCGCCGTCGACGAACTGCCGGAGATCGACCCGGCGTTCGCGACCGGTCCGAACCGCGAGGACGGCGCCTTCTGGCCGTACCTGCGCGATCCGCGGACGCTGGCCAGGCCCTGGGCGCTGCCCGGCACGCCCGGTCTGGAGCACCGGATCGGCGGCATCGAGAAGCAGGACGGCACCGGCAACATCTCCTACGACCCGGCCAACCACGACTTCATGGTCCGCACCCGGCAGGCCAAGATCGACGGCATCACGGTCAAGCCGGTCGAGGTGGACGACCCGACGGGCGACGCCCGGGTGCTGGTGCTCGGCTGGGGCTCGACCTACGGGCCGATCACCGCCGCGGTGCGCCGGGTGCGCGCGGACGGCGGCGAGGTCGCGCAGGCGCACCTGCGCAACCTCAATCCGTTCCCGGCCAACCTGGGCTCGGTGCTGCGGAGTTACGAGAAGATCATCGTTCCCGAGATGAACCTGGGCCAGCTGGCCCTGCTGCTGCGGGCGAAGTACCTGGTGGACGCCGAGTCCTACAACCAGGTGCGCGGACTGCCCTTCAAGGCCGCCCAGTTGGCGGACGTGCTGTCGGCCGCGATCGGCACCCTGGACGAGGAGGACCACCGGTGAGCGAGCACGCCTTCCCGTCGTTGCGGCTGGTTCCCAAGGCCGAAGGGCCGCAGAGCGCCAAGGAGTTCAAGACCGACCAGGAGGTGCGCTGGTGCCCGGGCTGCGGGGACTACGCGATCCTGGCGGCGGTCCAGTCCTTCATGCCGGAGCTGGGCATCAAGCGCGAGAACACGGTGTTCGTCTCGGGCATCGGCTGCTCCTCGCGCTTCCCGTACTACATGAACACCTACGGGGTGCACTCGATCCACGGCCGGGCGCCGGCGATCGCGACGGGGCTGGCCACCGCGCGCCAGGACTTGAGCGTCTGGGTGGTGACCGGTGACGGCGACGCGCTGTCGATCGGCGGCAACCACCTGATCCATGCCCTGCGGCGGAACGTCAATCTGAAGATCCTGTTGTTCAACAACCGCATCTACGGCCTGACTAAGGGTCAGTACTCGCCCACCAGTGAGCTCGGCAAGATCACCAAGTCCACCCCGATGGGCTCGCTGGACGCGCCGTTCAACCCGCTGTCGCTGGCGATCGGCGCCGAGGCCACCTTCGTCGCCCGCACCCTCGACTCGGACCGCCAGCACCTCCAGTCGGTGCTGCGGGCGGCCGCCGAGCACGAGGGAACGGCGCTGGTGGAGATCTACCAGAACTGCAACATCTTCAACGACGGCGCCTTCGAGGTGCTGAAGGACGCCGGCAGCCGCGACGAGGCGCTGATCCGGCTGGAGCACGGGAAGCCCGTCCGCTTCGGCGCGGACCTGGCGAACGGCGTCTTCCGCGGCCCGGACGGCGAGCTGTTCACCGCCCCGGTCACCGCGGCGAACGAGGCGGACGTCCTGGTCCACGACGCCCACGCGGCCGGCCCCGCCACCGCCTTCGCGCTCTCCCGGATCGCCGACGCGGACACCCTGCACCACACTCCGATCGGTGTGCTGCGCGACGTCCGGCGGCCGGTCTACGACGAGCTGATGGCCGAGCAGCTGGCCGCCGCCGAGGCCCGGAGCGGCCGGGGCGACCTTGCCGCCCTGCTCGCCGGCGGCGACACCTGGACGGTGGACTGACCGTCCACCGGCGCGAACGGCGCCCCCGTCCCGGCCGGGACGGGGGCGCCGTCGTCGTTCTACCGCTCGTTCACTGCTTCTCGGCCCACTCGACCAGCTCGATCACCACCCCGTTCGGGTCAGCGACCTGGAAGATCTTCTCGCCCCACGGCTCCTCGCGCAGCGGCAGGGTGATCACGACCCCCTCCTCGCGCAGTCGCCGCTCCTCGGCGGCGATGTCCTCGACGACGAACGCGAGCGCGACGCCGTCCGCGGTCCGGTGGCGCTGCTCCTCCGGCAGGACTTCGAGGCCGCGCCGGAGGTAGACGACGTCGACCCCGCCGCCCGGGTGTCCGAGGGAGACGAAGCCGTCGGCCGACATCTCCTCGGTGTAGCCGAAGTGCCGCTGGAGGAAGGCGGCGGAGGTGGTGACGTCCTCGACGGTCAGGGAGACGGCGGTCCTGGTGATCTGCAAGGCGGAGAACCCTTTCGTCAGCGTCCGGGCGGTTATCCCGTACGCAGTACACTATACATAGTACGGAGAATTGCGCCAGGGGTTTCCGTGAAGACCCCTCCGGGCCGGGAACGGCGGAGGGAGGCTCCCCGGGCGGGGAGCCTCCCTCGGAGGCCGGTGCGGTGCGCGTCAGTAGACGCAGGGGATCCCGCCGTCGGACTGGGCGTCGACGGCGGGGCCCTGCATGGGCAGCGCGGCGGCCGGGTCGGCCGGGGCGCCGGGGGCGGCGCCGGCCGGAGCCGCGGGCTGGTCGGCGGCCACGCCGGTGAAGGCGGTGCCGAGGGTCACGGTGACGTGGTCGGCGGCGGTGGCCGCGGACTCGGTGGCGGTCACGCCGTAGCGGGCCGCGACCTGCCCGGCGGCCTCCTTGGCGCCCTTGCCGTAGGTGACGGTGGTGGTCTTCGGCCGGGTGGCGGCCGGGCCGGTGCGGCCCTCCTTGAAGCCCAGGCCGGCGAGGGCCTTGGCCTCGGCGGCGGAGGTGACCCCGGCGGCCGAGGAGGCGTTGTAGACGTCCACGGTGACGGGCCCAGCGACAGGGCGAGTGCCTCCTGCGGCGTGGATCCGCAGGGGATGTTGCCGTTCTTGGACAGCGGTTCCGGCTCGGCGCTGAGCAGGTCGGTG
>NZ_JBEZUT010000197.1:0-16294 GCF_040636595.1 Kitasatospora sp. NPDC036755 | reverse complement strand
GCCGCGAACGGCGCCGGCCACGGGACCGGCCCCGGCACGGTGCGCGCGGCCGGGGTGGGAAACGCCACACTCCGGGGTCCTGAGCGTGCCGGTGCTCGCCGCCCGGCCGGCGGCCGTGGACACTGATCGCCGTGACTGACGTGCGTGAAACCCTGGACTACCAGACCTTCGGACGAGCGGTGCGCGAACTCGCGCAGACGATCGCCGACGACGGATACGAACCCGACCTCGTCCTGAGCATCGCCCGCGGCGGCGTGTTCGTGGCGGGCGGCCTGGCGTACGCGCTGGACTGCAAGAACATCCACCTGGTGAACGTCGAGTTCTACACGGGTGTGGGCACCACCCTCGACATGCCGATCATGCTGGCGCCCGTTCCCGCCGCGATCGACTTCACCGACAAGAAGGTCCTGATCACCGACGACGTCGCCGACACGGGCAAGACCCTGAGGCTCGTGCACGACTTCTGCCTCGACCACGTCGCCGAGGTCCGCTCCGCCGTCATCTACGAGAAGTCGCACTCCCTGGTGAAGTGCGAGTACGTGTGGAAGCGCACCGACGACTGGATCGACTTCCCGTGGTCGGCGGAAGGACCGGTCGTCAGGCGTGACGGCCAGGTGCTCGACGCCTGACCGGACAACGACGCTCCCCCCGGCCCGTACCTCCCGTACCCGTGGCGCCGGAGACCGTCATACCCGGGTATCACGGGGGACTTGATACCCGGGTGTGACGGTCTCCGCCCCTCCTCGTCCGTACCTTCGCCCCTGTTCGGAGCGAGACGGAACCCACGAGGAGGAACGGCGATGAACAGGCGGGGACGGGCCGTGGCGGCGGTGCTGCTGGCGGCGACGGCGACGGCGACGGCGACAGTGACGGGCGGGGTCGGCGCACCGGGCGCGGTGGCGGCGCCGGAGCGGGGCACCGGGCAGCAGGCCAGGGCCTGGCTGCCGCGGCCCACCGGGCCGTACCCGGTCGGCACGACGTCCCTGCAGCTGACGGACGACCGCCGGGACGATCCCTGGAAGCCGGGGCAGCCCCGCAGATTGATGATCAGCCTCTGGTACCCGACCACCCGGCCCGCCACCGGCGACGACCGCGCGCCGTACATGCTCCCCGCCGCCGCCGAGCACTTCGGCAGTGCCGGGAGCGCCGCCCAGAGCGCCCACGGGTTCGAGCCCGGCCGCACCGACTGGGCGGGCATCCGCACCCACGCCCGGGCCGGCGCGCCCGGGCTGCCCGGCGGCAAGCGGCCCGTCGTGCTGTACTCGGCGGGCTTCGGCGACCCGCGCACCTGGGGTACCGGCCTGGTGGAGGACCTCGCCTCGCGCGGCTACACCGTCGTCACCGTCGACCACACCTACGACGCCTCCGAGGTCGCCTTCCCCGACGGGGACCTCGCCACCTCCGTCCTGCCCGCGCTGATGACCCGGCCCGGCGCCGACATGGGAGCCCTGCTGCGCAAGACGCTGCAGGCCAGGGTCGACGACACCCGCTTCGTCCTGGACCGGCTCGCCGGGCTGCGCGACGACGAGCGGCTGCCGGTCGGCCTCGCCGCCTCGCTCGACCTCGACCGGATCGGCATGGTCGGCCACTCCGGGGGAGGCTCCACGGCCCTCCAGACCATGCACGACGACCCGCGCGTCAAGGCCGGCGTCAACATGGACGGCCAGCTGCACTTCCCCGGCCCGGACGGGAGGACCGGCGTCTTCCCGACCAGCGCCGCCGAGGACGGTCTGACCCGGCCCTTCCTGCTGATGGGCACCGGGGCCGACGACTCCGGCAGCTACCACCGGCAGCCCGGCTGGGACGCCCTGTGGCGGCACAGCACCGGCTGGCACGCCGACGTGACCCTCACCGGCTCCCGCCACGGCTCCTACACCGACGCCCAGTCCCTGCTGCCCCAGCTCGCCCGCCAGGGCGCGATCGGCGCGGAGACGCTGACCGACGACCTCGGCGACGTCCGCCCGGACCGTGCGGTGGCGGCCACCCGCTCGTACGTCGCGTCGTTCCTCGACCGCTGGCTGCGCGGCCACGACGACCACCTCCTGGACGGCCCCTCGCCGACCTTCCCCGAGGTCGTCCACGAGCGGTGACGCGGGACCGGACCGGAGCGCTCCCCTGTGACGCGGATTACTTGTGTCACGACACATGTGTTGTGTAACGTGTCCGATATGAACGCTTTGGAGAAGAATCCGACCCTGGTCTTCGTGCCGTGCTTCTCCGGCGCTCCGTGGAGCGCCGAGCAGCTCGCCCCCTACGGCGACGCGCCCCGGCGGACGCTGCGCCTGCCCGAAGGCGTCGACGACATGGAGCGCTACGCCGACCACGTCGAGGAGGTGGTCGCGGACCTGGACGACTGGGTGCTGGTCGGCGACTCCTTCGGCGCCAACATCGCGCTGGCGCTCGCCACCCGCCGCCCGCAAGGCCTGCGCGCCCTCGTCCTGTCCGGCGGCTTCGCGGCCAACCCGGTCACCTCGAAGCCGTGGAAGGCCCTGATGCGGGTGATCGGCAAGGCCCGCGGCCCGCTCTACCGGCAGCTGACGCTGCGGGCCCACGCCCACCGACTCGCCTCCCCGTTCGACGGCGAGGGGCAGGTGCCCTGGAGCGAGGAGCGCAGCCGCGAACTGTTCCTCGCCAACACCCCGGCCGCGTCCTTCGGCGCGCGCGTGCGGGCCGTCCTCACCGCCGACTACGTCGACGCGCTCGGCCGGGTCCGGGTCCCGACCCTGATCCTGTCGCCCTCGCACGACGTGCTGATCGGCGAGGATGCCGCCAAGATCATGCTCGACGGCATCCCCGACGCCCGGGAGGTCGTCCTGCCGCGCACCGGCCACATGTTCCGCTTCTCCCACCCGGCCACCTACGCCGGCGCGGTCGAGGACTTCCTCGCCGCCGTCCTCCCCGGATTCCGGGCGGGTGCCGGTGCGTAAGGCCGAACACCTGCGGTTCGCGATCCTGGCGGCCCAGCGCGAGGGCAACCGGCTCCTGATCCAGGCCCTCAAGCCCCACGGCATCACCCCGTCCCAGGCCGAGGTGCTGCGCCTGCTCCAGCAGCACGGCACCTTGAGCCTGAGCGGGCTCGGCCAGCTCCTGGTGTGCGAGAGCGGCACCAACCCCAGCCGGCTGGTCGACCGCGTCGTCGCCGCAGGGCTGGTCGAGCGCCGCACCGACGCCGAGGACCGCCGCTACGTCCATCTCAGCCTCACCCCCGAGGGCGTACGCCTGGCCTCCGAGGTGGCCGGCATCGAGGAGTTCCTCTACGCCGCGATGGACGCCGCCTGCGAGGGCCTGGACGTCGACTCGATGCTCGCGTTCCTCCACAACTTCATCGACCCCCTGCCCTCGGGCGAGGCCCTCAACAAACGCCTCGACCTCGACTGAGAGCACGACCTCGACCAACGCCACCACCGCACGGGAGCCGGCGGCCGCGCGCCGGACCAAGGACCGACCACGCGATTCGAGAACACCCTGACCATCCACGCGCCCGTCGGCGAGGTCTTCGCCTACCTCGCGCGGCCCGAGAACCTCCCGCGCTGGAACTACGCGCTCGACCGCACCGAGCAGACCTCCCCGGGGCCGATCGGCGTCGGAACGACCTGCGGAACCGGGTCAGGCCCAGAACTCCCGCAGGGCGGCGTTGACGGCGGCGGGCTCCTGGGTGTGCGGGTAGTACCCGGGCACCCGCAGGAGGCGGCCGCCGAGGGAGTCCGCGAGGGACTCGGCCACGGCCATGAGGGGGAGTCCCACGTGCTCCCGGTACGCGGCCGGCGCGCGTTCCCAGGTCCCGCAGATCACCAGGACCGGCAGGGCCGCGTCCAGGATCGGCTCCAGCGGGATCTCCGCCTCCCAGACCGGCCGCTCTCCCATGGAGGTGGCGACGGC
Source organism: Kitasatospora sp. NPDC036755 (assembly GCF_040636595.1). Classification (NCBI taxonomy): domain Bacteria; kingdom Bacillati; phylum Actinomycetota; class Actinomycetes; order Kitasatosporales; family Streptomycetaceae; genus Kitasatospora; species Kitasatospora sp. NPDC036755. Next base: position 12,415 of record NZ_JBEZUT010000197.1, on the reverse strand, counting down.
GCGGAGACGGCGCCGTTCCCGTGCCCCACGAGATGGGCTCCGCCGAGCCCCGCGGCGGCGGTCGCGTCACCGAGGATCTCCACGACGTCACCGGCGTCGACGTCGAAGTCGCTGCGCGCGGTGTCCGGGCTGTCGCCGTAGCCCCGCCGGTCCGTCAGGAGGAGCCGTCGGCCGTCCGCGAGGGGCCGCTGCCCGGCGAACCCGTACGCCGGGTCGCTGCCCCAGGTGACGATGGTGTGGACGAAGACGGCCGGGGCGGCGGGGGCCGTCGGGGCCCCGCCCGCTCCGGCCCGATCGCGGTCGTCCCACACGGTCACGTGCACATCCATGGTCCGCTCTCCCGGGAGTCGAGGAACACCGACTCCCGGGAGACTGGCTCCGTCCCGCCCCGCACCTGTGGGCGGGACGGAGCCCGGTACGGCGTCCGGTCAGGACAGCAGCTGCGCGGGGATGTCGGTGGCCCGGGTGTACACCGAGATCGGGAGCTGGGTGTCGCAGTACTTGTTCCCGGTGGAGACCACCCCGATGACCACGCCGTCGGCCACCAGCGGCCCTCCCGAGTCGCCCTTGCAGATGCTGTCCGTCGTGCCGGTCCGCGGCAGGGCGCAGACCTTGAGCAGCGGCGAGTCGCCGGGCGAGGTGTACGGGTCACACGAGGCCGGCGGAGCCAGCGTCAGCTGCGCCTTCTTGAGGTGGGTGCCGGGCCCGTCCGAGCCGGTGCGACCGAAGCCCAGCGCCGTGGCCGTGCGGCCGTACCGGTAGAGCGCCGTGTCCCCCTTCCGGGCCACCCGCACCGGTGCCTGTGGCAGCGGACGGTCCAGGGTGATGACGGCGGAGTCGTGGTCGAGGGCGGCGGTGTAGCGCGGATCCACCCGGTAGCCCTTCACCCGGCGGACCTGGCCGCCGGAGCCGGTCAGGTCGGTCCGTCCGGCGATCACCCGCAGCGAGCCCGGGTCGTCCGACTCGGCCACGCAGTGGCCGGCGGTGAGCACCTTGGTCGGCGCGATCAGCGCGCCGGTGCACCACTGCTCGCCCGTGGCGGTCTCCAGGGCCACGACGAACGGGTGGGCCTTGGTCGTGGTGTCCGATCCGCCGTGGACGGCGGCGGCGGGGGCGGCCCCGGCGGCCAGCAGGCCGACGGCTCCCAGCAGGACGGCGATCGGGCGTCGGTTCGTGGTGCGCACGGCAGGGATCCTTCTGGGTCGAGTGGTCCGCGGCGGGGTGTCCGCCGCCGCGGCGGCGCCCGGTGACCGGGCAGCCGGCGGCCCGGCCCGGTGCCGGTCGCCGCCGGACCGAAGACTGTCCCGGAATCCGTCCCGCGCGCCAGGGCTGCCCGGCGATCCGGGACGCTGGAACGGTGAAACCCGCTCTGACCTGCGCGTTCCATGCCCCCTGGAACGCCGCGACGGGACGGGCGGGCGAGCGGTGCCGCGCTTGGCCGGTCCCGTACGGGGGCTTCCGGGCGGTCAGCGCGGTCGGCGGTCCGGGGCCGGCCCCGCACCGAGCGCGTGCAGCAGCACCCCCTGCTCGGACACCTCGGCCCGGACCTCGGTCAGGTCCGTCACCGACGCCGCGAGCACCCCGGGAGGCAGGTCGGACAGGCCGTCGCCCAGGCCGACGCAGCGCATCCCGGCCGCCAGGGCCGCTTCGACCCCGGCGCGGGCGTCCTCGAAGACCACGCACGCCGCGGCCGGAGCACCCAGCGCCGCCGCGCCCTTGAGGTAGCCCTCCGGGTCCGGCTTGCCCCGCTCGAAGTCCTCGGCGGCGAGCAGGACGTCCGGCTCCGGCAGCCCGGCCGCGGCCAGCCGCCCCCGGGCGACCGCCCGCGTCCCCGAGGTGACGATGCCCCAGCGGCCGGGCGGCAGCGAGGCCAGCAGGGCCGGGGCGCCGGGGACGGCCCGGATCCCCTCGAAGTCGTGCTCCTCCAGCCCGGCGATGACGCGCGCCTCGTGCGCGGCGTCCAGGTGCGGGGCGACCAGGGCGATCAGGTCGATGTCCCGCCGCCCGTACGACCTGGCCACCGCCTCGTCGTCGTCCAGGCCGTGTCCCACGGCCCAGGCCCGCAGGATCCGCTCGATGAGCGGCAGTGAGTCGACCAACACGCCGTCGAGGTCGAACAGCACGCGCTCGCAGGCGATCGTGCTCATGCGGTGTCACTCATCCTTCCGTACCGGTGGTGTCGAGGCGCCAGACCTCTGCGGGACCGCCGGCCTCCGCCCGCCGCAGCGGCAGCGGGAGCCGGTCGCGCCCGAAGAGGAGCGTCGAGGCGATCGTCCTGCCGAGCGCGCCCGCGTCGTGCCGCCCGAGCCGCGCCGACTCCTCGGGCGGGAGGTCCGGGTGGGACACCTCGACGACCCGGCAGGGGAGTGCTGCGAGGCTCGCGATGTACCGGATCCGGGGCGCGTGGTAGTCGGAGGTCACCAGTAGGACCTCGTCCAGGCCGTGGTGCCGCGCCAGTTCGCGGGTGAACAGGACGTCGTCGTAACTGTGGCGGGTCTCCAGGCAGGCGAGGACGGGGGGCCGCCCGCCGGGCCGTGCGGCCAGCCAGGCGGCGCAGTGCCGCCAGTGCGGCTGGTCCGTGGTGTTGAACTGCGCGCCGAAGCCCCCGGTCAGGACCAGGTGCGTCCCGGGGGCGTTCAGCAGTTCCACGGCGCGGCGGGTGCGGGTCCGGGCGATGCCGGTCAGTACGCCGTCGGCGTCGTTGGGCGCCGCGAGGACGACCACGGCCCGCCGCCCGTTCCCTCTCGGCGGGGCCTGCGGGGCTGGCGGGGCCTGCGGGGCTTGCTGCCCGGCGACGGCGGCGACGGGTGCGGGCGCGGGCGACGCGGGTGGGGCTGCGGGTGGGGGCCCGGCGGGGTGCTGGTCCAGTGCCGCCAGGTACTCCCGGAAGAGCGGCCCGTCCGCGCGGGTCCGCAGGTCCGTCAGCTCGGACCAGTCGACCGAGAGCCCCACCCCGCCCGACATGGTCAGGGAGGTGCCGGTGACGGTGCCCCCGCGGAAGCGCGTCAGCAGGTCGGCCGGCAGCCGGATCCGGAGCCGGGTGGCGGGGGAGTCGCCCCACCAGTGGCCCAGCAGGTCGTCGGCGCCGAAGACCAGTCCGAAGTCCGTGCGGTAGGCCGTACGGTCGGGGGGTCCGCCGCCGGTCACGGTCACCTGGACCGCGAGACGGGCCCGCCGGTCGTCCGGCGCGCAGAACGGCAGGGTCCTCTCCATGGCTTCGAACAGTGGGTCCACGGTGCCCCCAGGCTCAGGAGTCGGCGAACTGACGGTAGTGCAGGACCGTCTGCTCCAGGTCCGAGGCCCTGAACTCCGGGTGCCAGCCCAGCGCGTCCCAGCCCTCGCCCTTCGCGACCAGGTCGGCGCTCCGGGTCTCGCCCTTGCGCATCGGAAGGTACTCGATGCCGGCCTTGGACCCCGTCACCTCCAGGACCATCCGGGCGACCTCGTTCACCGTGAAGGAGACGCCGGTGCCGCCGTCGAAGACCTCGCGGTCGCCGAAGCCGAGCGCCTCGACGAGCATCCGCCCGAGGTCCGCCGAGTACACCAGGTCGACGGTCTGCTCGCCGTCGCCCCAGACCGGGATCGGCCGGCCGCTCCACGCCCGCACGGCGAAGGTGGGCACGATCTTCTGCACCCCGTAGTGCTTCTGTCCCTCACCGAAGGCGTTGAAGGCGCGCACGTGGCTGACCGGGACGTCGAAGTTGGCGTGCCAGGCGTAGGAGAGGTTCTGCGCGCACTGCTTGGTGGTCTGGTAGACGTTCTGCCACACCTGCGGCATGGTGATGCCGACGAACCTCGCACCGTTCGCGCGGCACGCCTCCAGCACGCGGTAGGTGCCCTTGATGTTGACGTCGATGGCGTCCTCGACCGAGGAGAAGAGCTCCTCGGTGCCGAGGATCCCCGCGAGGTGGATCACCCCGTCGACGCCCTCGAGCGTCGGCCCGAGTTTGTCCTCCAGCAGGTCGACACCGGAACTGCGGTCGACGGAAACGGCCTCGTGGCCCTGTTCCCGCAGATACCGCATGGCATAACGGCCGATGAATCCGTCGCCGCCGGTCACCGCATAGCGCATGTCATTCCTCCGTCTCGGCATGGAAAGGGATGAGTGCATCGCAGTACGTAGTAGCAGTATCTTTATGGCAGACGGCGGTCGGCCCGGAAAGGGGACACGAGTCCGTCGATCTGTCACCCAAAAGGGATGTTTCGACTGGAAGACAGACGGATGAGGTGGGCGAAATATCCGATTTGATGCCCGCTGGCACCGTACGGCCCGTGATGCACATCACGGAACGTGCCCGTTTGACGTTGCGCCTCCCCAGCCGCCACCAGGCTCGTTGGGAATCCCCCGCACCACCCGCCCCAGACCGGCAGGAGCAACAGTGCGCGCAGGCATCAAAAAGGCCGAAGGCTATTTTCCGGCCCTTTTCCTCCTGTTCCTCGTGGGAATTTCCCAATCCAGCACGGGACCGCTGCTCCCGTTGTTCGAAAGGCGCTACTCGTCCGGTGCGGCGAACGTTCCCTACCTGATCACCGCCTACTTCGCCGGCTGTCTGGCGGCCATGGCGATCGCCTCGGCCGTCCGGTCCGCCGGCCGCCGGATGCTCCCGGTCGCCACCGTCGTCTACGCCGCGGGCTGCGCCGGGATCTTCCTCTCCGGGAACCTCGCCGTCGGCCTCGTCGCCTGCGTGCTCGCCGGATTCGGGGCGGGGAACGTCGTGCTCACGGTGAACGACGTCTTCGCCCGCCAGGACGACGGCGTGGGGATGGTGAACCTCCTCAACGGGGTGTTCGCCCTGGGCACCGTGGCCGGCCCCCTGCTGGCCGGAGCCTCCCTCACCTGGGGCCGGCCCTACGGGTTCCTCCTGGTGGCCGCCGGAGCGGTCCTCTGCCTCCGGGTGACCAGGGTCGCGGCCTGGAGGACCCGAGGCGAGGGCCCCGACGGGAACGCGCCGAAGGGGCTCGGCAGGAACACGCTGGCGGGCTTCCTGCTGCTCTACCTGGGATACGGAGGGCTGGAGACCGGGATCGGCGCCTGGGCCGCCAAGGACATCCAGAGCCAGGGCCACACCGCGGCCGTGGCGGCGGGCATCGTCGCGGTCTTCTGGGGTGCCACCGCGGTGTCGAAGTTCGGCACGGTGGCCCTGGCCCGCAGGGTCACGACGGCGAGCCTGGTCATCACGGGTCTCGCCGGGACCAGCATCGCCCTCGCCGTCGCGTCACTGCCGCACGGCGCGGTCGCCGGATACCTGCTCGCCGGACTGGCGCTCGGGCCGGTCTTCCCCACCGGTCTCGCCTGGCTCGCCCAACGCGGCGGGGACCGCCGGTCGGTGGGACTCGTCATCTCCTCCTCGATGACCGGCAGCATCCTCTTCCCGGCGGCGATCGGCTGGTTCGTCGCCTACGACGTCCGAACCATCCCCTGGGGGCTGGCCTTCGTCGGGGCCTTCGCGGTCCTCGCGGCCGTCGCCGTGCACCGCACGGCCACCGGGGCGCACCGCGCACCGGTCGGCACCGGCCTCGGGGACCGCCGGACGGCCGGGTAGCGGCACGGGTGCCGAGCCCGTCGGTGCGGGCTTCCGGGACCGCCCCGCCAGGCCGCGCCTGGAACGCGACGGGTCCGCCGCCGACGGTTCTCGGCGGCGGGCCCGGGCGGCCGACATGAGCCCTCGTCACCCGATCGGCAGTGAACTCCGGGGCGTCCTAGGCGGACAGACAGGCCGCCCCGCGGTCCGCGCCGTGCTCCGCGGCGGACGCCGTCCGGTTGGCCAGAACCGCGGCCAGCACCGCGGCCTGGACCCGGTTGTTCGTGCCGAGTTTGGCCAGGATCGCGCTCACGTGGTCCTTGACGGTGGCCCGGCTGAGGTGGAGGAGACGGGCGATCTCGCTGTTCGAGAGCCCCAGGGACAGCTGGGAGAGCACCTCGTGCTCCCGGTCGGTCAGGGAGCCGACCCGCGCCGTCTCGGCGAAGTGGCGGTCCGCGTTCAGGTATCCGGTCAGCACCAGCTCGGCGACCTGGGCCGAGAGGGGGCTCCCGCCCCTCGCCAACAGCTCGACGGCGGGGCCGAGTTCGTCCGCGGCGCTCTGCCGGAGGAGGACCCCCGAGGCTCCGGCCCGCAGCGCCGCCGAGATCTGACCGTCGTTCACGGAGCCGGCCAGGACGGCGATCGCCGGCGGCGCGGGGAGGGCGCGGAGCGTGGCGATCAGGTTCGGTTCCCCGTCGCCGATCGCGTGGGTGTCGACCAGGACGATGTCCGGTCGGTGCCGGAGGCACGCCTCCTCCGCGTCCGGCCCCCCGCAGGCCGCCGAGACCTGGATTCCGCCGCTCGATTCGAGAATGTGCTGGATCCCTCAGCGGAGTCATCGCCCAACTCTTCATGGCCACCCGGCTCTTGAGCCGGGCGGACGGTGGCGAATTTGCGGAACTCGTCATTCCACTGCATCGTCATGTGGATCGCCTGATCGGCCGCTGACCGGCGGAAACGCCGAGAACGCGGGTGGGCGAGATCGATCACGGAAGGGGAGGGATTGCGATGACCGCGGTAGTGCGGTTCGACGGTTTCACCAAGCGGTACGACGGCCGGGCGGCCGTGGAGGGACTCGACTTCGAGGTGGGCGCCGGCCGGGTGGTCGGGCTGCTCGGGCCCAACGGCGCGGGGAAGAGCACCGCACTGCGCGGTCTGGTCGGCCTGCTGAGGCCGACCTCGGGCACGGCCACCCTGTTCGGCCGTCCCTTCGAGGACCTCCGTTCCCCCGCGCGGCGGGTCGGGGTGCACATGGACGGGATCGGCTTCGAGACCGGCATCACCGGTCGGCGCCACCTGGAGATCTGCGCCCTGTCGGCCGGAGTGCCGCGCGGCCGGGTCGACGCCGTGCTGGAGGAGGTCGGCCTCGCGGACGCGGGCGGCAAGCGGGTGGGCAAGTACTCCACCGGAATGCGGCAGCGCCTCGGTCTGGCGAGCGCGCTGATCGGCGAGCCCGAACTCCTGGTCCTGGACGAGCCGGCCAACGGGCTCGACCCGGAGGGCATCCGCTGGCTGCGCCGGTTCGTCCGCCGGTTCGCCGGGGCGGGCGGCACCGTGCTGCTGTCCAACCACCAACTCGCCGAGATGGCCCAGACGGTGGACGAGGTGGTGATCATCCGTCGGCGGACGCTGTTCGCCGGCACGCTGGACATGCTGACCGAGGGCGGGGCCCACGACCTGGAGGAGCGGTTCTTCGAACTGCTCGACGCCGAGCACCAGGCGGACGCCTCCGGAACGGCGGTGTCCCGTGCGTGACGCCCTGAAGGCCGAACTGCTGAAGACCCGGAGCGGGTACGCGATGCTCGGCGTCTTCGGCTACGCCGTCCTGTGCCCCGTCCTGCTGCTGTGGAGCGGCCCCTCGCTCAGCGCGCTCGGGGACCGGACCGACGAGGCGGCCACCCACCTGGTCTTCGGTCTGGTCGCCGCCTCCACGATCGCGGGCATGTTCCTCGGCAGCTACGTGGTGACCCGCGAGTACTACTACAAGTCGATCCTGCGCTCCCTACTGCTGCAGGGCCGACGCAACGTCTTCGCCGCCAAGGTGCTGGCCTCGGCCGCCGGCGGTGCGCTCTGCGGCCTGCTCGGCGTGGCCTGCTGGACGGCGGTGACCTGGTTCGCCCTCCGGTCGGAAGGGCGGCACCTCACCCTCGACCCGACCACCTGGGGAATCGGCCTCGGAACCGTGCTCGGCGGTGCCCTCGCCGGGATCTGGGGCGCGGCGGTCGGCTGGATCGTCCGCAGCTACTACCTCGCCATGACGCTGGTCCTCGTCCTGCCCATGGTGGTCGAGCTGCCGCTGCTGCTCAACGCGCCCGCAGTGGAGCGCTTCCTGCCCGGCGGGGCACTGGCCGGCCTCGCCCGGGTGCCGGTGGACGGGCTCTTCCCCGCTCCGGTGAGCGCTGCGGTGATGGTCGCGTGGACCGCTGCCGCCCTGGTCACCGCCCGTCGGCTGGTCCGCCGGCGGGAGGCCGAGTAGGGGCCCCGGGATGCGTGATCGACTGACCGTGGAACTGCTCAGGCTGCGGCACGACGTGGCGCTGGCGGGCAGCCTGGCCTTCCTGCTGGTCCCGACGCTCGGCGCGGTGGCCGCCCTGCCGCACGACGGCCCGGCCGGCACCCACTCGACCGACGTGCAGGCCGGCGGCCAACTGCTGTCGCAGACCGTCCTGTTCATCGCCGCCGCCGCGGTGTACGGCTCGCTGCGCTACACGAACGACTACCGGACCGGCGCCATAGCCCGGGCCGCCCTGCTCGGCCCGAGGAGCCGGCTGCTCCAGGACCGGGCGCTCTCCGCCGCGGCGGGCGGCGCGCTGATCGGCCTGGTCGGGACGGCCCTGGTGGCGACGGTCCTCCGGCTGGGCACCGGCCATTCCGGCCTCACCGCGCACACCGTCCTGGGCACCCCGGTCGCCTGCGCGACCGCCGGGGCGTGGGGACTCTTCGTCGGCACGATGGTGCGTCACCACCTGCTGACGCTGTTCGTCGTCCCGACCACGCTGTTCGCCGCACTGCCCGTGCTGGACGCCTGGCCGGCCGTGGGACGGTTCCTGCCGCTCGGCGCCCAGCTCGCCATGATCAGCACGCCCGACCGGGCCCCCTGGACCGGACTGCTCGCGGCACCGTACGGAGCGCTGGTCGCCGTCGCCTGGCCGGCCGCGATGGGGGCGCTCGCCCGGGTGCTGCTCACCCGACGCGACCTGATGTGACCGCCGGGCGCGGGCCCGCACCGCGGGCCGCGCCCCCAGGGCGTTCTCGTCCGTTCCTCGCCACCGTCGCCGTCCTCGTCCGGTGAGCCGGGTCAGCCGGGTCAGCCGGGTCAGCCGGGTCGGTCGGGTCGGTCGGGTCGGTCGGGTCGGTCGGAAGAAGCTGTCACGGATGGCGTCCTCCAGGCCGTCGGGGACCACGCCCGGTTCGTCGCGGTACGCGGTGAGGTCGACGAACAGGTCCGAGGTGAGCAGCGGTCCGAGTGCGCGCGGTTCCAGTCCCGGCTCCCGTCCCCGCAGGCGGTACACCTGCCCGGTGGCCCGCAGGGCGCGTGCAGCAGGCCGTCGGCCATCGGCCGGATCCGTACCGGGCCCGGCAGGCCCGCGGCCAGGGCCATCCGTGTCAGGATGCCGTCGGCCGCGCGCCAGTCGGGGCCGTTCCCGGTCGATGGCGGTGAGGTGCGAGCCGAGGACCACCAGGCTCCGGCACCGTGCGGTCGTCACGGCCCGCGGCGAGGACGGCGGCGTCGTGGCCGGTCAGGAGTTCGGCCCAGGCATCGGGGCCGAGTGGCTGGGCGTCACCGCGGAGCGTGTCGGCGCCGGGCTGGTCGGAACCGCCCGTCCGGCTCGGGAGGGAGACCCGGCGGCCCTGCCGGAGCAGCTCGGTCACGACCTGTCGGCCGATGAAGCCGGTGCCGCCGACGACCGGGACCGGTTGTGGTGTCACGGGTGCCGTCAGTCCTTGTGGGCGGGGGCGGCCGGGCGGTCGAGGATGAGGTCGCCGGCCCGGGCGAGGACCTCGGCGCGGGTGCGGCCGGGGTGGTCGGCGGCGAGGAAGTGGTTGCCGATGGCCACGCAGAAGGCCAGCAGGCTGCGGGCCTCGATCTCGTCGGGGTCGGTGCAGACGGTGCCGATGGCCGCGCGCAGCAGTTCCATGCGCCGGTTGTCCACGCGGCGCAGGCGCTCGGCGACGGCCGGGTCGCGGCGGGCCCAGTCGCGGACGGCGAGGTCGATGGGGCGCAGGCGGTCGGAGAAGGTGAGGTGTCCGGCGAGGCGGGCCCGGTCCAGGGTGTCCGTCACCTGGTGCTCGATCCGGTCGAGGACGTCGTCGGTGGCCTCCCACTCCCAGGTGTCCAGCATCTCCGTCAGCAGGGCGTCGCGGTCGGCGAAGTAGCCGTAGAACCCTCCCTTGGTCACGCCGAGGGACTTGGCCAGGGCCTCGACGCGGACGGCGTCCACGCCGCCCGCGGCCAGTGCCCGCAGGCCTTCCTCGACCCACTTCTCGCGTGGTGTGCGCAACGCGCCCATGGTGTGACCCGCCTCACGGTCCCGATTATTGTACGAAGCCGTACAACAGTCCTAGCCTCTGGTTATACGCAATCGTACAACGCAAGGGGGAGCCATCATGTCGTTCGGTTTCGTCGCCTACCACTACCCGAGGCCCGAGAGCGTCGAGGAGTTCGTCGGCCGCTGCCACCGGGTCCGCGAGGTGCTGGCCGCGCAGCCGGGATTCCTGCGCGCCGAGGTCTGGGTCACCCCCGGGGGTGACGCCGTCGTCACCACCGGCGAGTTCGGGGCCCAGGAGGCGTTCCAGGGGGCCTTCGCCGCGGTGGCCCGGGAGGCGGGCGAGGCGGTCGTGTTCGACGAGCGCGAGGTCAGGCCCCGCGAGGTGCACACCCTGCTGTCGCGGTGAGGGAGCGAGCCCGCCCCGGGCGGGCCGGGGCGTGAACCCGGCCCGTCACAGGTGCCGGAGCAGGTCCCGCAGCGGCGCCGGGACCTGCTCCGGGTCGAGGGCCTCGGTCAGCAGGCGGCCGTAGCGGATCTTGCGGCCCGACTTCGTGCCGAGGAAGCGCCGCATCCGCTGCTGCGGCGGACGGTCCCGCTGGGCGGGCTGGCGCACGAAGGTCTGCCAGGCCGGGAGGTCCCCCTCGGTCCGGAGGACCTCCTCGATCCGCGGCACGCCCAGCGTCCGGATCAGCTCGTCCTCCAGGTCCGCCGTGCACACGAAGATCCCGTCAGCCGTCCCACCGGCCCGTTCGAGCCCCCGCTCGTAGAAGCCCTGTTCGTTCTCGTCGCACAGCCCGGCCAGGCGCAGCCCCAGCCCCGCCGGCCCGAGCAGGCCGGCGAACCGCCCGACGTTCATCGCCCCGCCCATCGGCAGGACGCACACCCCCTCGGCGGCCAGGTCCCGGCCGTGGCGCGCGGCCAGCGCCTCGACGGCCTCGAGGTCGCTCGGCCCCTCCAGCAGCACGGCCGTCCGCACGCCCAGCAGCTCGGCCGACTCGGCCGCCGTGGCGCCGGATCCCCCCGCCGCCCAGCCGATGGCCGCCTCCCGGAACGTCCGCATGTCCGCCATGCGGCGATTCTGCCCCCGCCGGGGCCGGTCCGGCCACGGACTTTCCGCCGCGGGCAGGTCAGGGGCCTCGTCCGACGGGTCACCGGACGGTGGGCGCGGTCCCCGAGGGAAGAGCCGGGGCCGGGAGCCGGGCGCCCGCGCCGCGGGCCGGGCTCACCGATCGCGCAGCAGGGCGTGCAGCGGAAGGGCCGCCGCCTGTGCCACGGGCCGACTCAGGTGCAGGGCCGTGTGGAAGCAGCCGTCGGTCTCCTCGCCGCGCGGGTCGTCGCCGGCCGCCGACACCGCGGCGAGGGCGTACCGCTGTTCGTCGGGGTCGGTGAAGCGCCGCTGCCGGTAGGTGCGGGAGGTGTCCTTCTCCGTGGTCATGCCCAGTGCGGCCAGCCCGTCGGCGGTGTCCCGGTAGGAGCCGGTTCGCAGGACGAACGCGGCTACCCACGGCAGCTCCCGTCGGCCCTCCAGCAGCGGACGGAAGGTGCGGGCGGACAGGAAGCTCGACCCGCCCGTCACGGTGATCAGTCGGGTGCCGCGGGTGGCCCGGTGCAACTCCGGGCTGGGCGGGGCGGTTTCGAGGTTCTCGACGAACCCCTCGTCGAGCAGGCCGACGGCTCGGCCGTAGGCGACGGCCGGCGCGGCGATGTCGAGGCCGACGGCGGGCACGGCGTCCGTACGACGGCGCGCCGCGTAGTACGCGCGGTCCGACTCGATCAGTTCGGCGGCGGTCAGCTGGGCGACCTGCGGCGAGGTGTAGCGCTTGTACAGCTCGTCCAGCGTGACATGGTGGTTGAGCAGGGCCGCGTTGACGCCGTACGAGCAGCAGATGTCCAGGACGGTGGCCGGTGGCTCGCTGCCCGGGCGTTCGGGGGCTCCGGGAGCTTCCGCCGCTTCGGGAGGGCCGACCAGCGGCAGGAGGCCGCGGAAGACCCGCTGGGCGTGATGGGGCGCGCCCCGGTGGCAGTTGTGCGAGTCAGCGCTTCTCGGGGGCCTGCGCGGCCCGAGACCAGGGGGCGGCCCACAGGGGGAGCACCTCGACGGCGCCGGTGCGGCCGCGGGCGGGGAGCTCGCCGGTGCGCCCGGTCGCGGTGGCCGGTCCGACGGTCGTCGGGAAGGAGGTCATGCTCGTCACGGAGGTCATGTACGGCAACGTACCGGTGGGCACTGACACTGACGCCCTGTCGGGCGGCGCGGTGCGGAGGAGCGCACGGAGACGTTGGACGGCCCGCGAGCCGACCGGGGCTCTGCCGGGTCGCGGTCGGTCGAAGGGGAGCTGGGTCTCTTCCGGGAGGTCGGCGAGTTGCTGGGTCCAGTAGGCGAGTTGGCGGTTGCCGAGGCTGTCG
>NZ_JBEZUT010000196.1:0-16296 GCF_040636595.1 Kitasatospora sp. NPDC036755 | reverse complement strand
AATGACCACCGCCGGAGTGCAGTGCGCCCTGGTACACGGCACCTCGGGAGACCGTGCAGCCCTCGACCGGCAGCTCCTCGATCGCCTCGTTCGCGCCGCCGAGGAGGCCGCCGGGTACGCCCCGCTGGTCCTGGTGACCGGCGGGAAGGGCCCGCACGAGGAGTGCACCGAGGCCGCCGCGATGGCCCGCTACCTGGTCGACCGGGGCGTTCCGGCCGAGCGGATCCGACGCGAGGAGCGGGCCGTGAACACCGCCGAGAACCTGCGCTTCAGCGCCGCCCTGATGGCCGCCGAGCGCCCCGGCTACCGCTGCACGGTGGTCACCAACGGCTTCCACACCGTCCGCTCCGCCCTGGCCGCCCGCCGGGCCGGCGCCCCCGCCGCCGTGCTCGGCGCGGACGGCCCGCTGGCCCACGGCCCGTACCTCCTGCTGCGCGAGGCCGTCGGCACCGCCCTCGCCCTGCTCGGCCGCGCCTGAGCGCCCGGACCTCAGGATCCGGGCCGGGCAGGATCCGCACGCCGGGCGGGATCCGGGCCCGGGCAGCCCGGAGGCCCCGGGTCCGTTTCCGGACCCGGGGCCTCCGTCAGCTCAGCTCGACCGGTTTCAGCCGAGGTTGGCGAGCGCCTCGTTGAAGGTCTTCGACGGGCGCATCACGGCCGCGGCCTTGGCCGGGTCGGGCTGGTAGTAGCCACCGAGGTCGACCGGCGAGCCCTGGACGGCGATCAGCTCGTCGACGATGGTCGACTCCTGCTCGCTCAGCGTGGCGGCCAGGCCGGCGAAGGCCTGGGCCAGCTCGGCGTCGGCGGTCTGCGCGGCCAGCTCCTGGGCCCAGTACATGGCCAGGTAGAAGTGGCTGCCGCGGTTGTCGATGCCACCGAGGCGGCGGCTCGGCGACTTGTCCTCGTTGAGGAAGGTGCCGGTGGCGCGGTCCAGGGTGTCGGCCAGCACCTGGGCGCGGGCGTTGTCGGTGGTGCCGGCCAGGTGCTCGAAGCTGGCGGCCAGCGCGAAGAACTCACCCAGGCTGTCCCAGCGCAGGTAGTTCTCCTTGACGAGCTGCTGGACGTGCTTCGGGGCGGAGCCGCCGGCGCCGGTCTCGAACAGGCCGCCGCCCGCCATCAGCGGGACGACCGACAGCATCTTGGCGCTGGTGCCCAGCTCCAGGATCGGGAACAGGTCGGTCAGGTAGTCGCGCAGCACGTTGCCGGTCACCGAGATGGTGTCCTCGCCGCGACGGATGCGCTCCAGCGAGAACGTGGTGGCCTCGACCGGGGACATGATCTCGATCTGCAGGCCGGTGGTGTCGTGCTCCGGCAGGTACTGCTTGACCTTCTCGATCAGCACCGCGTCGTGGGCACGGTTCTCGTCGAGCCAGAACACGGCCGGGACGCCGGTGGCGCGGGCGCGGGTGACGGCCAGCTTGACCCAGTCCTGGATCGGCAGGTCCTTGGTCTGGCAGGCACGGAAGATGTCGCCCGGCTGGACGGCCTGCTCCAGCACCACGTTGCCCTCGGCGTCGACCAGGCGGACGGTGCCCGCGGCGGCGATCTCGAAGGTCTTGTCGTGCGAGCCGTACTCCTCGGCCTTCTGGGCCATCAGACCGACGTTCGGCACGGAGCCGATGGTCGCCGGGTCGAGGGCGCCGTGGGCGCGGCAGTCGTCGATGACGGCCTGGTACACGCCGGAGTAGCTGCTGTCCGGCAGCACGGCGAGGGTGTCGGCCTCCTTGCCGTCCGGGCCCCACATGTGGCCGGAGGTGCGGATCATGGCCGGCATCGAGGCGTCGACGATGACGTCGCTCGGCACGTGCAGGTTGGTGATGCCCTTGTCGGAGTCGACCATGGCCAGGGCCGGGCCCTCGGCCAGCTCGGCCTCGAAGGAGGCCTTGATCTCGGCACCCAGGTGCGGCACGTTGTCGAGGCCGGCCAGGATGCCGCCGAGGCCGTTGTTCGGGTTCAGGCCGGCGGCGACCAGCACCTCGCCGTACTTGGCGAAGGTCTTCGGGAAGAAGGCGCGGACCACGTGGCCGAAGATGATCGGGTCGGAGACCTTCATCATGGTGGCCTTGAGGTGCACCGAGAACAGCACGCCCTCGGCCTTGGCGCGGGCGACCTGCGCGGCCAGGAACTCGTTCAGGGCGGCGGCCCGCATCACCGAGGCGTCGACGACCTCGCCGGCCAGCACCGGCACCTTGTCGCGCAGCACGGTGGTGGTGCCGTCCTCGCCGAGCAGCTCGATGCGCAGCGCACCGTCGGCGGCGACCACGGCGGACTTCTCGGTGGACCGGAAGTCGTTCTCGCCCATGGTGGCGACGTTGGTCTTGGAGTCGGCCGTCCAGGCACCCATGCGGTGCGGGTGGGTCTTGGCGTAGTTCTTGACCGACTGCGGGGCACGGCGGTCCGAGTTGCCCTCGCGCAGGACCGGGTTGACGGCGCTGCCCTTGATCTTGTCGTAGCGGGCGCGGACGTCCTTGTCCTCGTCGGTCTGCGGGTCGTCCGGGTAGTCCGGCAGGGCGTAGCCCTGGGCCTGCAGCTCCGCGACGGCGGCCTTCAGCTGCGGCACCGAGGCCGAGACGTTCGGCAGCTTGATGATGTTGGCGCTCGGGGTCTTGGCCAGCTCACCCAGCTCGGCCAGGGCGTCGCCGATCCGCTGCGCCTCGGTCAGACGCTCCGGAAAGCTCGCGATGATCCGCCCGGCCAGGGAGATGTCGCGGGTCTCCACCCGCACACCCGCGGTCGAGGCGTAGGCCTGGACCACCGGCAGGAACGAGTAGGTCGCCAGGGCCGGAGCCTCGTCGGTGTGCGTATAGATGATGGTCGAGTCAGTCATCGGTACTCCGCTTCACGTCTCCAACGTCTTGACGTCAAGATATCTCGTCACGGGCCTCCCGCTCCACCTCCCCCCGTCTTCGGGCGCGCTCCGGTCCGCCCGGAGGACGCCGGGGCCCTCCCCGCGGGGCGCTCCGGCGGCCGCGGCGCGGCCGCGAAGGGGGCTCGGCCGGGGTGGTCCGAGCACGCCGGCGGGGGTGGCGACGAGGGGACGCACTCCACGGTCGTCCGGGTCGGGGCCCGGGGCAAGCGGAGCGCTCGACCGGTGGTTTAGTCCACTCGGGTGAGTCGGACGTCAGGAGTGCGTCAACGCACGACCTCATTCGGTCAACGGCGCGTCAGGACCGGCGATGCCCGGGCCGGGCCGTCCTAGCGTCGGGGAAGTAGTTCCGGCAGGCACCACCACTCCACCCGGGAGCATCCGCATGGCCCGCGTCGTCTGGCACGTTCCGGTCACCACCTCCGGCACCGGAAGCACCACCGCACTCCGCCTGTTCCGTCTGCGCGACGGCCGCCGCTGCGCGGTCGGATTCTCCAGCCCCGAGGCCCTCGCCGCCCTGCTCGGGCCCGACCAGGCCCACACCGAGCTCGGCGAGGCCGCGCTCCGCGACCTCACCGCCCCGCTCGGGATCGACACCCTGGTGCTGGACCCGCGTCTGGTCGCCCCCGCCGTCACCGCTCCGGCCGGCGCCACCCCGGCCGCACCGCCCGCCCCGAACCCGACCGCCCAGCTCCAGCACCGGTGACCGCCCCGCTACAGCTGGTCCCGGACGATCCGGCCCCGACGGGCCGGGCCCGGCCCGCCCGGGACCTGCACGCGATCGCCCGGATCAGCCACGGCCCGGTCCCGCTCGACTTCGACCGCCTCGCGGCGGAGTTCCCGGCCGTGCAGGGCGGCCTGTGCCTGGCCGGCGAGGCCGATCTCGAACTGCGTCTCGCCTGCACCGGCCCCGAGGAGTTGCGGACGATCGCCGCCGCCCTGCACCGCGCGGGCGCCGCCAGGGTCCACATCGACCTCGTCCTGCGCTCCCTCACCCCGGCGCCGGTCGTCCTGCGGCCGGTGCCGTGACCGGCGCCGGCCGCTGAACCCCGCGCCCCGCTCCCGGTCCGGGAGCGGGGCGCTCAGTCCTCCTCCCCGGGCCGGGGGTTCGGGTTGACCGCCTGGCCGTCGATGGGCTGGCCCCAGACGTCGTCCCCGGCCGCGTCGACGCAGTAGCCGCTGCCCTCCACGTGCCCGCCCGCGCTCCGGCACTGGCCGGCGGTGACGTCCCGGCGCCCGGTCGCCGCGGCCGCACCGGCGGTGGCGAGCACGGCCCCGGCGGCGGTGACGAGCAGGAGGACGGAGGCGGTCGCGGCGGCCACCCGGGCCCGGAGTGAGCTGTTCATGCGGACCACCCCAGCACGCCGCCGGGCCCCCGGCGACCACAGGACGCCCGCCCGGGTGGCCACCGCGGCGCGCCGGCCCGCGCTACTCGCGCGCCAGCGCCCCGATGGCCGCGAGCAGCAGCGCCGAGCCCGCCAGCAGGCCCGCCGTCAGCGGCTCGCCGAGGAGCAGCACGCCGATCACCGCCGCGGTCGCGGGCTCCAGCAGGACCAGCACCGCGGCCGTCGCGCCGGGCACGGCGGTCAGGCCGGTGAAGTACCAGCGGTAGGCGAACAGGGTGGGCACCGTACCGAGGAAGAGCAGGGACACCGCGGTCACCACCGGGTCCCCGCCCACCGGCAGAACGCCCTGGAGGCCCTGGACGGCCGCGAGCGGGAGCAGGCAGAGCAGCCCAGTGGTGAAGGCGCCGGCGCCGGCCCGCGCCGAACCGCCGCCCCGGGCCCAGAGGGTGAGGCCGCTCTGGCCGGCACCCGCGAGGACGGCCAGCGCGATGCCGAGGGCCGGGCGCGGGCCCGCCGCCGGGGCGGCCGCCAGCAGGGCCAGACCGGCCAGGGCCAGGGCCACCGCGGCCGCCGAGCGGCGGGTCAGGCGCTCGCCGAGCAGCAGGTGGGCGCCGAGGCTGGTGAACACCGGGCCGGCGCCGATGGTGATCAGGGTGCCGAGCCCGAGCCCCGCGCAGCGCACGGAGGCGAAGTAGGCGCACTGGCTGACCGCCAGGCCGAGCCCGGTCAGCACGGCGGCGCGCCACCGGGCGGCGCCCCGGGCCGTGCGCGGGGCGGGGCGCCGCCCGCGGGTCGGCAGCAGGGCCAGGCAGAGCGCGGCGACGCCGAAGCGCCAGCAGGAGACGCCCGCCGGGCCGAGCCCGCCGGTGCGCATCAGCAGCGCGGACACGGCGCCGCCCACGCCCCAGGCGACGGCGGCGGCGGAGATGGACAGGAGGCCGCGCCGGAAGGGCACGGCGGCGTACGAGGTCATGCGTCGGTACTCCACGATGAGTTGCCGGTACTGGTCCGCTGGGGTCGCGGGCGGCAGTCATCGCCCCGGCTGCGGGCAGGTCCCGTCGGGCCGGAGTGGGTGGAGGGGGCCGCCCGCTAGCGGGCCGGCGGCGGAAGGATCACGTGACGCACGGGGCCAGCCTACGCGCCCCGCCGTCCCCGTTCGCGATCTTTCCCCCACCCCGGGCGGGGCCGTAGCGTCACTCGGGCCGGGGTTCCCGGCGCAGCGCACCCCTCGACGAGGACGAAGGAGCGGAACGCGATGGACCAGCTGACGTACGACGAGGTCGAGGCCGCCGAGAAGCGGATCGCCGGGCGGGTGCGCCCGGTCGCGGTGGCGCCGGGGGACGGTGGCGGGCGGGCCTGGCTGGCGCTGGAGTTCCTCCAGCACACCGGCAGCTTCAAGGCGCGCGGCGCGCAGAACTTCCTGCTCGCCCACGCCGCGGCGGGCACCCTCCCGGACGCCGGGGTGACCATCGCCTCCGGCGGCAACGCGGGCCTCGCCTGCGCCTGGGCGGCCCGTGAACTCGGTGTCCGGGCAACGGTGTTCCTGCCCCGGACGGCTTCCCCGGTGAAGCTGGCGCGGCTGCGCTCGTACGGCGCCGAGGTGCGGCTGGCGGGCCGGGAGTACGCCGAGGCGCTGGCCGCCTGCGAGGAGTTCGCGGCCGGCAGCGGGGCGCTGTCCTCGCACGCGTACGACCACCCGCTGATCGCCGCCGGCGCCGGGACGGTCCTGGCGGAGCTGCGCGCCGCGGTGCCGGGGCTGGACACGGTGGTGGTGTCGGTGGGCGGCGGCGGGCTGTTCGCCGGGGTGGCGGTGGCGGCCCGGGAGCACGGTGTCCGGGTGCTCGCCGTGGAGCCGACGGGCAGCCGCGCGCTGAACGCCGCGTTGGAGGCGGGCCATCCGGTGGACGTGCCGGTCGACTCGGTCGCCCAGGACGCGCTCGGGGCCCGTCGCGCCACCGCCCTCGCCGTGGACGCCGCCGCGCACCCGGGCGTCCGCTCGGTGCTGGTCGACGACGAGGCGATCGTGCGCGCCCGCCGGCGGCTCTGGGAGGACCACCGGATCGCCGTCGAGTACGCGGCCGCCACCGCGTTCGCCGCCCTCGACCGGGCCGAGGGCGAGCGCGTCGCCGTGCTGCTCTGCGGGGCCAACACCGACCCGTCCGATCTGGTGGACTGACGCCGCTTCGCTGTACGGAGGTCACTATTCCCATCACCGAATGAACCGCCTATGATGCGCCCCCACACGGCTCGGCCGGAATTCCCGGGAAATCGATCGAATACGTAAGAGACCGAACGCGATCACACCCCCTACCTGCAAGGATGTCCCGAAAAGAATGTAAACATTCAGTAATGAAATCTGTGCAGAGGGCACCGAAAAGTCCTAGTGTGTGGCAACTCTCATCGCTCCGAGCACCCGGAGCCCCCACCCACAGAGAGATCTTTCATGGCTTCCCTCAACCAGATCTCGCCGCCCGACCAAGGCACCGGCTCCGAATCCGGGACCACCCACCGGTCGCTGCGCCGACACGTCGGCCTCATCGGCCTCATGTGGGCCTCGGTCGGCTCGATCATCGGCTCCGGCTGGCTCTTCGGCGCCAAGGAGGGCGTGATGGCGGCCGGCCCGGCCGCCGTCCTGTCCTGGGGCATCGGTACGGTCGCGATCGTGCTGCTCGCGCTCGTGCACGCCGAGCTCGGCAGCATGTTCCCGGTCTCGGGCGGCACCGCGCGCTACCCGCACTACGCCTTCGGCGGCCTGGCCGGCATGTCCTTCGGCTGGTTCTCCTGGCTCCAGGCGGCCACCGTCGCGCCGATCGAGGTCGAGGCGATGATCGGCTACGCCCGGCACTGGTCCTGGGCGGGCGGCCTGCTCAACGACAACAACACCCTCACCGCCAGCGGCTTCGCTGTCTCCACGGTGCTCATGGCGGTGTTCGTCGCGGTGAACTTCCTCGGTGTGCGCGTCCTGGCCCGCACCAACAACATCGCCACCTGGCTGAAGATCTTCGTCCCGCTGCTCACCATCTTCGTTCTGGCCGTGACCAACTTCCACGGCTCCAACTTCACCTCGCACGGCTTCGCGCCGTTCGGCGCCCCGGGCGTGCTCGCGGCGATCAGCACCAGCGGCATCATCTTCGCCCTGCTCGGCTTCGAGCAGGCCATCCAGCTCGCCGGTGAGAGCCGCAACCCCAAGCGCGACATCCCCCGCGCCGTGCTGGGTTCGGTCGTCATCGGCAGCCTGATCTACACCCTGCTCCAGGTCGTCTTCATCGGCGCGCTGCCCGTCAGCGCCTTCGCCAACGGCTGGGACAAGCTCGACTTCCCCGGCATCGACGGCCCCTTCGCGGGTCTCGCCACCGTGATCGGCCTCGGCTGGCTGGCCTGGGTGCTCTACATGGACGCCGTGATCTCCCCCGGCGGCAGCGGCCTGATCTACACCACCTCGACCTCGCGCATCTCCTACGGCCTGAGCCGCAACGGCTACGCCCCCCAGCGCTTCGAGGAGCTCGACAAGAACGGCGTGCCGTGGTTCGGCCTGGTGATCGCCTTCGTCACCGGCGTGATCTGCTTCCTGCCGTTCCCGAGCTGGCAGGAGCTGGTCGGCTTCATCACCTCCGCCAGCGTGCTGATGTACGCCGGCGCCCCGCTGGCCTTCGGCGCGATGCGCCGCCGCCTGCCCGCGCACGAGCGCCCGTACCGGCTGCCGGCGGGCGAGCTGATCTCCCCGGCCGCGTTCGTGGTCTCCAGCCTGATCATCTACTGGTCCGGCTGGCACACCCTCTCGCGCCTGGGCATCGCGATCGTGCTCGGCTACCTCCTGCTCGGCAGCTACGCCGCGTACGCGATCAGGAAGGGGCTGCCGAACGCGCCCCGGCTGAGCTGGAAGTCCGCCCAGTGGCTGCCGCCCTACCTGGTGGGCCTGGGCCTGATCTCCTGGCAGGGCACCTTCGGCGACGGCACCGGCAAC
The DNA here is from genome assembly GCF_040636595.1 of Kitasatospora sp. NPDC036755. Taxonomy (NCBI): domain Bacteria; kingdom Bacillati; phylum Actinomycetota; class Actinomycetes; order Kitasatosporales; family Streptomycetaceae; genus Kitasatospora; species Kitasatospora sp. NPDC036755. The sequence goes on along the minus strand of NZ_JBEZUT010000196.1, from coordinate 8,120 downwards.
CTCCCGATGTGGTACGACATGGCCCTGGTCAGCGTGTTCTCGCTGGTCATCTACTACTGGGCGATCCGGGTCGCGCTGCCCGCCGAGGCGATCGAGCAGGAGATCTCCGACGTCGAGGTGGTCGACGAGGGCGGCCACTGACCGACCCCGGACAGACGGAAGGGCCCGCCGTGCGACCGGCGGGCCCTTCCGCGTCCGCGCCGAGGAGGGGAGGCGGCGGCGGGTGGGTCAGGTGGGTCAGAGGCCCAGGACCGTGCGCAGCACCGTGGTGAGCTCGGCCTGCGCGTCCTGCGCCGGACCGGTCGAGCGCCAGGCCACGAAGCCGTCCGGGCGGACCAGCACGGCGCCCCGGGGGCCGATGCCGTGCAGGGCGGCGAAGTCCGCACCGGGCTCCGGCGCCAGGTCGTCCTCGGCGCCGTCGCCGATCCGGAAGCCGTCCAGCGGGACGGCCAGCCGGTCGGCCGCGCGCCGGGCACCCGCCTGCCAGTCGCCGCCCTCGGGACCGGTGAGCAGCACCATCGCCTGCTCGTAGAGGTCCAGCGTGGACAGCCGCACCCCCGCCCGCAGCAGCCACTGGTGCGGGGCCCGGCTGCCCGGCTCGCCCGCCGACTCGAACTGCTCGGGGACCACCGGCCCGGTCCGGTCCGCGCCGACCACCGCGCCCACCGGGTAGCGGTAGCCGAGCGCCACGGCCAGCACCCCGGCCTGCCGGCCGACGCCCGGCACCACCGCGTAGCCGGGGTGGCTGTGCTCGGCGGAACGCGCCGAGGCCCGCTCGCCGGTCACCTGCGCGACCGGGCGGCGCTCCTGCCCGTACGTCTCCAGCAGCCTCGGCCCGGCCCAGCCGCACAGCACGGCGGCGATCTTCCACGCCAGGTTGTGGGCGTCCTGGATGCCGGTGTTGGAGCCGAACGCGCCGGTCGGCGACATCTCGTGGGCGGAGTCCCCGGCGAGGAAGACCCGCCCGGAGCCGTACCGCTCGGCCACCCGCTCGGCGGCGTGCCAGGGCGCGCGGCCGGTGACCTCGACGTCCAGCTCCGGCATGCCGACGGCGGTGCGGATGTGCCGCTCGCAGCGCTCGTCGGTGAACGCCTCCAGGGGCTCGCCGTGCTCGGGGTGCCAGGGCGCGTGGAAGACCCACTCCTCCTGGTTGTCGACCGGCAGCAGCGCGCCGTCCGCCTCCGGGTTGGTCAGGTAGCAGGCGATGAAGTGGCGGTCGCCGACCACCTCGGCCAGCCGCTTCGCCCGGAACGTGATGCTGACGTTGTGGAACAGCTCGCCCTTGCCGGACTGGCCGATGCCCAGCCGCTCGCGGACCGGGCTGCGCGGACCGTCCGCGGCGATCAGGAACTCCGAGCGCACCACCCGACGCTCGCCGGTCTCCCGGCTGCGCAGCACCGAGGTGACGCCGTCCGCGTCCTGCTCGAAGGAGACCAGCTCGGTACCGAACCGCAGGTCGCCGCCGAGCTCACGGGCCGCCCGCAGCAGCACCGGTTCCAGGTCGTTCTGGCTGCACAGGCACCAGGCGCTGGGGCTGAACCGGGCCAGCCGGCCGCCCGGGTCGATCTCACGGAACAGCCACTCCTGCTCGGCGCCGGTCAGCGAGGGCGCCTGGAGGATGCCGTGGTTGGGGGCCAGGATCGAGGCGGCCTCGCGGATCGCCGGCTCGATCCCGGCCACCCGGTACAGCTCCATGGTGCGGATGTTGTTGCCCCGCCCCCGCGGGTGCCGGGAGGTGTCGGCGTGCTTCTCCACCAGCAGGTGCCCGACCCCGAGCCGCCCCAGGAAGAGTGCGGCCGACAGCCCGACCAGCGAGCCGCCCACGATCAGGACCGGCACCCGGTCGTCAACCTTCGGATTCATCAATTGCTCCGCCCTGTCAGGGGATTCCGCGGCCCGGCGACTGGGCCCGGCACCGCCCTCGACGGACCCGCTCGACCGGGGGCCCCGCTCTTCCATCCCCCGCCGGACGGGGCCCGTGCCGCCCCTTCGCCCGGATGGCCCGCAAATCTCGCGCCGCGCCCGGTGCGCCGCCCACGATCGACCTCAGGCCTGGCGCCGACGTGCCCGGCCGTACCGCCGCCGCACCGCCCTCCCAGGCCGGGCAGCACCCGCCGGGCACGGCCGACACGGCCCGCAGCGTGCGGCCCAGAGCAGAAAGTGGATCATGACAACTCTGTCCGAACCCCAGCCGAAGCAACAGGACGAGGCCGACACCCGGCTGCGGGTGGTGCTGATGCTGGAGATCCAGGACGGCGCCCAACAGCGCTTCCTCGACGTGTACGAGCAACTGCGCCACCAGGTGGCCTCGGTTCCCGGCCACGTCAGCGACCAGCTGTGCCAGTCCATCAACGACCCCCGCCAGTGGCTGATCACCAGCGAGTGGAAGGACCAGGAGACCTTCCTGGAGTGGGTGGACAGCCCGGCCCACCGGGAGATGGTCAAGCCGATGCACGGCTGCGTAAGCGACAACTTCCGCTCGCTGCGCTACGCCGTGCTGCGCGAGACCTCGGCGGCCGGCTCCACCGGCACCCGGGCCCCGATGGAGGTGCCGCCCGGGCTGCCGCGCACCGCGCCCGCCGGGCACGTCGGCCCGCCCAAGGCCGAACCGGGCCCGGACGGGGTGGTCCGCCACGCGCTGACCTTCACCGTCAAGCCCGGCAGCGAGCCCGAGGTGGCCCGCATCCTGGCCGGCTACGCCTCCCCGCGGGCCGAGGTGGACGAGCACACCCGGCTGCGCCGCACCTCGCTGTTCATGCTCGGCAACCGGGTGGTCCGGGCCGTCGAGGTGGTCGGCAACCTCGGCGACGCGCTGCGCCACGTGGCGATGCAGCCCGAGGTGCGGGCCGTCGAGGAGGCGCTCAACCCGCACCTGGAGGAGGCCCGGCAACTGGGCGACCCGCAGGCCGCCCGGGCGTTCTTCGCCAGGGCGGCGCTGCCCGCCCGGCACCAGGCGATCGCCAGCTCCCCCGCCTCCGCCCGGCTGCACCGGCACGCCGTGCTCTACCCGGTCCGTCCGGGCGGCGGGCAGGACGTGGCCGAGCTGCTGGCCGAACACGACAACCTGGCCACCGCCGACCCGACCGGGCCGGTCGCGGCGGCCACCGTCTTCCACCGCGAGGACGTGGTGGTGCGCCTGGTCGACCTGCGGGTGCCCGCCGAGGCCGACCCGGCGGCCGCCCTCGGAGTGGCCGACGACCGGCGGGCCGCCGCGCTCGCCGGACTGCTCGACCTCGGCCCGCACGGCGACCTGCGCACCGTCGCCGGGCTCGGCGCCTTCCTCGCCGCCCGCGCCATGAACCCGGTCACCGACCGCAAGTCCGCCGACCCGATCAACAACTGACGGTCCGTCACATCACGGGAGATCCTCCATGACCACGCAGCCCCCAAGGATCGTCAGCGTCCACGAGGCACCGGAGAACCGCCGCCACGGCGCCGAGCTGCGCACCATGCTCACCCCGACGAGCTGCGGCGCCACCAGCGGCTTCATGGGGCTGGCGATCGTCAAGCCCGGCGAGCGGATCGGCGAGCACTACCACCCGTACTCCGAGGAGTTCGTGTTCGTCGTCTGCGGCGACCTGGAGGTGGACCTGGACGGGAAGCCCCATCCGCTCAAGCCGGACCAGGGCCTGATGATCCCGATCAACATGCGCCACCGCTTCCGCAACGTCGGCGACACCGAGGCCCGGATGGTCTTCCACCTCGGACCGCTCGCCCCGCGCCCCGACCTCGGCCACGTGAGCACCGAGGGGACCGCGGCGGCCGGTCCGCCGGAACACGCCAAGGTGGGCTCGTGACCCGGCGCGTCGCCGTCACCGGGATCGGTGTGGTCGCACCCGGCGGAGTCGGCGTCCCGGCGTTCTGGGACCTCCTGACGTCCGGCCGCACCGCGACCCGGGGCATCACGCTCTTCGACCCCGCCGGGTTCCGCTCCCGGATCGCCGCCGAGGTCGACTTCGACCCGGCGGCCCACGGACTGAGCCCGGAGGACGTCCGACGGGCCGACCGCTACGTGCAGTTCGCGATGGTCGCGGCCGACGAGGCGATCGCCGACGCCGGCCTGGACCTGGCCGCCGAGGACCCGTGGCGGATCGCCGTCTCGCTCGGCACCGCCGTCGGCGGCACCACCCGACTGGAGCACGACTACGCCCTGGTGAGCGCGGCCGGCGCCCGCTGGGACGTGGACCACCGGCAGGCCGAGCCGCAGCTGCACCGGGCGTTCGCACCCAGCACCCTGGCCTCCGCGGTGGCCGAACGGACCGGCGCGCACGGCCCGGTGCAGACCGTCTCCACCGGCTGCACCTCCGGCCTGGACGCGATCGGCTACGGCTTCCAGGCCGTCGAGGAGGGACGCGCCGACATCTGCGTCGCCGGCGCCTCCGACTCCCCGATCTCGCCGATCACCGTCGCCTGCTTCGACGCCATCAAGGCCACCAGCGAGCGCAACGACGACCCTCGGCACGCCTCCCGCCCCTTCGACGCCGACCGCGACGGCTTCGTGCTCGGCGAGGGCGGCGCCGTCCTGGTACTGGAGGAACTGGAGCACGCCCGCCGCCGCGGCGCCCGGATCTACGGCGAGATCGGCGGCTTCGCCACCTTCGGCAACGCCTACCACATGACCGGCCTCACCAAGGAGGGGTTGGAGATGTCCCGGGCGATCGACCACGCGCTCGTCCACGCCCGGGTGGACCGCACCGACGTGGACTACGTCAACGCGCACGGCTCGGGCACCAAGCAGAACGACCGGCACGAGACCGCCGCGGTCAAGCGCTCGCTGGGCGCGCACGCCTTCAAGACCCCGATGAGCTCGATCAAGTCGATGGTCGGGCACTCGCTCGGCGCCATCGGCGCCATCGAGGTCGTCGCCTGCACCCTGGCGCTCGCCCACGGCGTCGTGCCGCCGACCGCCAACTACGAGACTCCGGACCCGGAGTGCGACCTCGACTACGTGCCGCGCACCGCGCGTGAGCTGCCGCTGAGCCACATCCTGTCGGTCGGCAGCGGATTCGGCGGATTCCAGTCCGCCGTCGTGCTCAACAGAACGGGGTGAGTTCCATGACGTCACGTCAGCAGGGCCGCCGGGCGGTGGTCACCGGCCTCGGCGTGGTGGCGCCGAACGGTGTCGGGGCCGACGCCTTCTGGAAGGCCACCAGGCAGGGCGTGAGCGTCCTCGACCGGATATCCCGCGAAGGCTGCACCGGGCTTCCGCTCCGGATCGCGGGCCAGGTGAACGGGTTCGATCCGCAGTCCGCGATCGACAACCGCTTCCTGGTGCAGACCGACCGCTTCACCCACTACGCGATGGCCGCCGCCGACCTGGCGGTGGCGGACGCCGGGTTCCGGCCGGACCCGGAACAGCCCTTCGCGGTCGGCGTGGTGACCGCGGCCGGCTCCGGCGGCGGCGAGTTCGGCCAGCGCGAGCTCCAGCAACTCTGGGGCCAGGGGCCGAGGTTCGTCGGCCCGTACCAGTCCATCGCCTGGTTCTACGCGGCCAGCACCGGCCAGATCTCGATCCGCGGCGGCTACAAGGGCCCCTGCGGGGTGGTCGCCAGCGACGAGGCCGGCGGGCTGGACGCCCTCGCGCACGCCGCCCGGGCCATCGAGCGCGGCACCGACGCGGTGGTGGTCGGCGCCGCCGAGGCCCCGCTGGCGCCGTACTCGATGGTCTGCCAACTCGGCTACCCCGAGCTGAGCCTGGCCGAGGAGGCCGAGCGGGCGTACCTGCCGTTCACCGAGCAGGCCTGCGGCTTCTCCCCCGCCGAGGGCGGCGCGATGCTGCTGCTGGAGGACGAACAGGCGGCCCACCTGCGCGGCGCCCGGGTCCGGGCCCGGCTGGCCGGCCACGGCGCCACCTTCACCGGGGCGTCCCGCTGGGCGGAGTCCCGGGAGGGGCTGGCGGCCGCGATCCGGATCGCGCTGGACGAGGCCCGCATCGCGCCCGAGGAGGTCGACGTGGTCTTCGCGGACGCCCTCGGGGTCCCGGCCGCCGACCGGGCGGAGGCCCTGGCGCTGGCCGACGCGCTCGGCCCGGCCGCCGAACGCGTCCCGGTCACCGCGCCCAAGACCGGTACGGGGCGGGCCTACTGCGGCGCCCCGATGCTCGACGTGACCGCGGCCGTGCTGGCCATGGAGGACGGCGTGCTGCCGCCCACCCCCAACGTCACCGAGGTCTGCCACGACCTCGCCCTGGTGACCGGCCGTGCCCGCCCGGCCGAACTGAACACCGCGCTGGTGCTCAGCCGCGGGCTGATGGGCTCCAACTCCGCGCTGGTGGTCCGGCGCGCCCAGCCCTGAACCACCCCGTCACACCATCGAAGGGAAACCCCGTGAGCAACACCCTCAGCTATCCGGAACTCGCCGAGCTGCTCCAGACCCGGGCCGGTGTCACCGTCGACCCGGGCGCGCTGGCGCAACCGGGCGCGGAGTTCGACACCTTCGGCATCGACTCGCTCGGGCTGCTCGGCGTGGTCGGCGAGCTGGAGAACCGGCACAACCTCAAGGTCACCTCGGGCGCCGAGTCGGCCAAGACCCCGGCCGAGTTCCTGGAGCTGGTCAACTCGTCCCTCGCCACGAAGGCCGGTGCCTGACATGCCCGGACACACCGACAACGAGATCGTCATCGCCGCGCCGCTCGACCTGGTCTGGGAGATGACCAACGATCTGGAGAACTGGCCGCAGCTGTTCAGCGAGTACGCCTCGGTGGAGGTGCTGGACCGGCAGGGCGAACTCGTCCGGTTCCGGCTCACCATGCACCCGGACGACAACGGCCAGGTGTGGAGCTGGGTCTCCGAGCGCGAGACCGACCGGGACGCGCTCGCGGTGCGCGCCCGCCGGGTCGAGCCCGGCCCGTTCGAGTTCATGGAGATCCGCTGGGAGTACGCGGAGGTTCCGGCCGGCACCAGGATGCGCTGGGTCCAGGACTTCGCGATGAAGCCGACCGCCCCGGTCGACGACGAGGGCATGACCGGCCACATCAACCGGAACTCGAAGGTCCAGATGCAGCTGATCCGGGAGAAGGTCGAGAAGCGGGCGGCGGAACTGTGACCGGCGCGCACCGGGCGCTGATCGTCGCCCGGATGAAGCCCGAGGCCGCACCGGACATCGCCGAGGTGTTCGCCGAGTCCGACCAGGGCGAGCTGCCGCACCTGATCGGTGTCACCGGCCGCAGCCTCTTCCAGTTCGGCGACGTCTACCTGCACCTGATCGAGGCCGACCGGCCGCCGGGCCCGGCCGTCGCCAAGGTCGTCGGACACCCGGAGTTCCGGACCGTCAGCGACCGGCTGACCGCCTTCGTGCAGGCCTACGACCCGGCCACCTGGCGGGAGCCGAAGGACGCGATGGCGCGGGAGTTCTACCGCTGGGACCGCTGACCCGGCGGCTCCCGATGGGCCCGCCCCCGGCCGTGCGCCGGGGGCGGGCCCACGCGCGTCCGACGGACGGTCCGTGAACGGGTTCACCCGGATCGACCGACCAACCGGGTGAACACTCCCGGGACTCCACCCGAAGGGCTCACCCTGCGCACCGGTGCTGCCACACTCCGGTGGCAGGCCGCCGCACGGTGGATGACGGTGGATCAGGCGCACCCACCGCGAGTCCCCTTGTCCGGCACCGTGTCGGCAGTCGCGGTCCCGTGCGCCGGAAGGATCAACCTCATGCGTTCTGCACGCACGCTGCTCGCCGGGGCGGCCGTCGCCGCCGCACTCACCGTCGGCACCCCCATGGCGTTCGCCGACGGAGCCGCCGACCAGGGCAAGAACCTGACCTGGCAGGAGAAGACCGAGAAGGCCTCCGACAACTCCGGCAGCTCCAAGGCCAACGACGACAGGAAGGGCGGTGCCGCCTCCGAGGAGCGCAAGGGCACCGACGAGCACAAGGGCACCGAGGACCACAAGGGCTCGGACGAGCACAAGGGCACCGACGAGCACAAGGGCGGCGAGGCCAAGGACGAGGACCACAAGACCCCGCACGGCGGCGTGCACACCGGCGGCGGCGGCCTGGCGCTGTCCGGCGGCGGCCTCGCCTCCGGCGCGGTGCTGCTGCTCGGCGGCCTCGGGAACTGCCGCTTCGTCACCACCGATCTCGCCCGCCGGGCGGACGGCTCCGGCTGGCGGGTGGTCGAG
>NZ_JBEZUT010000195.1:0-16446 GCF_040636595.1 Kitasatospora sp. NPDC036755 | reverse complement strand
GAGCCACTGCGGAGCATTGGCGACCGACGACAACGCGGCGAGGTGCGTGCCCCGGCGTCGCACGCCCGGCGGGAATTGTCAGACACGCCCTAGTCCGCCTGGACGGCGTACATGCCCCAGTGGATGGACGGGTCCGAGGTGTGCGCGGTGAACAGCAGGTCCCGGCCCGGGCGGGCGGGGACCTCCACCGAGCCGATGCCGGTGGAGTCCACCGGGCACTGGACCGTGAAGTCGGCCGGCGCCTCGCCGCCGATGTGCACGTCCACCGAGCCGCCGCCACGGCAGCCGAGGGTGAACGTGAACGGCAGCGACGGGTTCACCGAGGCCGTCACGGCACCGCCGTCACCGATCCAGTCCGGTATCCAGATCAGCCCCTCCGGCCCCGGGTGCGGCAGGATCTCGCCCGTCCCCGGCTGGCCGAGCTCCCGGGCGGCAGCCGGGGCCCCGCCCTCGGCCGGCCCCGCCACCGCCGTCCCGGCGACGGCGAGCACCGCCCCCAGCGCCCCGGCCACCGCCGCCGCCACGAAGCCCTGCTTCCTCGTACGCTTCATCGCTGATTCCCCCTCGGGTGTCCCTCGGTCCGTACGCCCGGTGTTCGGCGTACGGAGCGAACCGTGTGGGGCCAACCTACGACGCCCCACCGACAATGGACACCGGCCGGAGCGCCCTCCCGGTGGAGGCCCCGCACTGCCGGATTCCGCACCACCGAATTCCCGTCGTGCGGGAACCAACCGCTCCGCCCGTCCGACTGCTGCGACGTGAGTGCGAAGTCGCCGGGTGTCCGGCCGTCGAGTGTGCTGGCGGGATTCGTCCTGCTGCTGGTGGTGGTGTTCGTGGTGGCCTACGCGGTGGGTCGGCAGGCGGGGCCGGTGGCGCCCGGGCTGCGGCCGAGCGGCGGGGGCGGGTCGTCGCCCGGGATGGGCGGGCACGACATGGGCGGGATGCGATGAGCGCCGTCGCCGAGCCCGTGGTCGCGACCGATCTGGCGGTCGGCGGGATGACCTGCGCCGCCTGCGTGGGGCGGGTGGAGAAGCGGCTGGCCCGGATCGACGGGGTGACGGCCGGGGTGAACCTGGCCACCGGGCGGGCCCGGGTGCTGCATCCGGCCGGGGTGCCGGTCGCGGAGCTGGTCGCGGCGGTCGAGCGGGCGGGCTACACCGCCGAGCCGCTGGCCGCGGGGACGCCGGTCGGGGTGGCGGAGGAGCCGGACGAGCGGTGGCGGCTGCTGGTCACCGCCCTGCTGGCCGTCCCGGTGCTGGTGCTGTCGATGGTGCCCTCCGCGCAGTTCACCGCCTGGCAGTGGGTCTGCTTCGGGCTGGCCGTCCCGGTGGTGACCTGGGGGTCGGCCGGCTTCCACCGTCGGGCCTGGCAGGGCCTGCGGCACGCGGCGGCGACCATGGACACCCTGGTCAGCCTGGGTGTGGTGGCCTCCTTCGGCTGGTCGGCGTACGCGCTGTTCCTCGGCGGGGCCGGCGATCCGGACATGCGGATGCCGTTCTCGCTGACCGCGGACGGCGGCGGCACCGCCCACGTGTACCTGGAGGCGGCGGTCGGCGTGCCGCTGTTCGTGCTGGCCGGGCGGCTGCTGGAGGGCCGGGTGCGCCGGCGCAGCGGGTCGGCGCTGCGGGCGCTGGCCGAGCTGGGCGCCAAGCAGGTGTGCCTGCGCGGGCCGGACGGCGAGGAGCACCTGGTGCCGGTCGAACTGCTGCTGCCCGGGCAGGAGTTCGTGGTGCGGCCGGGCGAGCGGGTGGCCACCGACGGGGTGGTGCTCGAAGGGGGTTCGGCGCTCGACCTGAGCCTGCTGACCGGGGAGAGCGTGCCCGTCGAGGTCGGTCCCGGGGACCGGGTGGCGGGAGCGACGGTGAACGTCGGCGGCGCCCTGGTGGTGCGGGCCACGGCCGTCGGCGCGGACACCCAACTGGCCCGGATCACCGCGCTGGTGGCGGAGGCCCAGGCCGGCAAGGCCCGGGCGCAGCGGCTGGCGGACGCGGTGGCCGGGGTGTTCGTGCCCTGCGTCCTGGCGGTCGCGGCGAGCGTGCTGGGCTTCTGGCTGGGCGCGGGCGCGGCCCCGCAGGCGGCGGTGACGGCGGCGGTCGCGGTGCTGGTGGTGGCCTGCCCGTGCGCTCTCGGACTGGCCACGCCGACGGCGCTGCTGGCGGCGACCGGGCGGGGCGCGGAGCTGGGCGTGCTGGTGCGCGGCCCGGAGGTGCTGGAGAGCCTGCGCCGGGTGGACACCGTGGTGATGGACAAGACCGGGACGCTGACCACGGGCCGGATGGAGCTGGCGGCCGTCACCACCGCGGACGGCCTCGCGGAGGAGGAGGCCCTGCGGCTGGCCGGCGCGGTGGAGCACCGCTCCGAGCATCCGATCGGCCGGGCCGTCGCCGAGGCGGCGCACGAGCGCTACGGGCCGCTGCCCGCCGTGGACGGCTTCCGGGCCGCCACCGGGCTCGGGGTGTCGGGGACGGTCGAGGGCCGGGCCGTACGGGTGGTGCGGCCCGACGACGCCGTTCTGCCGACGGCCCTGGCCGAGGCGGCGGCGGGCGCCGGGAAGGCCGGCCGCACGGGTGTGGTGGTCGAGCTGGACGGCCGGCCGGCGGCCGTGCTGGCGGTCGGCGACACGGTGCGCCCGGGCAGCTGGCGCGCACTGCACCGGCTGCGCGGGCTGGGCCTGGAGACCGTCCTGCTGACCGGGGACGGCCCCGGAGCGGCCCGGGCGGTGGCGGCCGAACTGGGCATCGAGCGGGTGCACGCCTCGGCCTCCCCCGAGCGCAAGGCCGAGGTGGTGGCCGAGCTGCGCTCCGCCGGACGGACGGTGGCGGTGGTCGGCGACGGAGTCAACGACGCGGTGGCACTGGCCTCGGCGGACCTCGGGGTGGCGCTGGCCTCCGGCAGCGACGCCGCGATCGGCGCGGCCGGGCTGACCCTGGTGCGCGGCGACATCGAGGCGGTGGTGGACGCGGTGCGGCTGGCGCGGCAGACCCTGGCGACCATCCGGGCCAATCTGCTCTGGGCCTTCGGCTACAACCTGGTGCTGATCCCGCTGGCGGCGGTCGGACTGCTGAACCCGATGCTGGCGGCGGTCGCCATGTCGCTGAGCTCGCTGCTCGTGGTGGGCAACAGCCTTCGGCTGCGCACCTGGGAGCCGGGGCGCGGGAAGAACCACGGGGGGCGTCGGTGAGGGTGTCCGAACGTCTCGGGGTGTCCGAGCGTCTCAAGGTGTCCGAACGTCTCGGGGTGTCCGAGCGTCTCAAGGTGTCCGAACGTCTCAAGGTGTCCGAACGTCTCAGGGTGGTCGGCCCGCCGGTCGGCGCGGCGGCGCTGGCCCTGGTCCTGCTCACCGGGTGGTCGGCCTTCGGCTGGGCGGGCCGTGCCCGCCCGGTGGAGGCCTCGCCGGGCTGGGTCCTGCTGCCGACGGCGGGTGCCGGCTCCGCCACGGCGGCCTTCTTCACGATCCGCAACCCGGGCGACGTGCCCGACGAACTGACCGGCGCCAGCTGGGAATTGGGTGGCAGCGTCACCCCGAAACGGCATCTGCACCAGGGGGCGGCCGGCCGCTGGGAGCTGACCCCGGCGCTGCCGGTGCCGGGCGGCGGCGAACTGCGGATGACGCCGGAGGACGCGGACCTGGTGATCGCCGACCCGCCACCGCTGCGGGCCGGCCAGTGGGTGGAGTTCACCCTCACGTTCCGCCACAGCCCGCCGCTGCGGCTCGGCGCGCAGGTGCTGCCGGCGGCCGAGCGGCCGCGCTGACCGGCCGCGCGGAAGAGCGGCGCCGACCGGCCCGCGATGCGGACCGGTCGGCGGGGGCCGGGCGGGAAAGGCCCGGGCCGGGGGAGGTGGGAGCGGGGAAGCCCCGGGGAACGCCCGCGCGGGGAAGGCCCGGCCACGGCTCAGGCAGGGCGCTCCCCGAGGGTCTCCTCGACCGCCCGGCGCGGGGTGGCCGCGCCGGGCGGGCCGTAGCCGACCCGCAGGACCAGTTGGACGTGGCCCGGCCCGCCGGCCGGGTCGCGCAGCGCCCAGCGGGTGTCCGGCCACTCGATCGCCTGGTGCCAGACGGTGAGCCGGACGCCGTGCAGCGTGGCCAGCAGCCAGACCCGCTCCAGCGCCTGCCCGGTGCGCAGCCAGTCCGGCGGGCCGTCGCCGGGAGTGCTGAGGGTGCACAGCTGGGGCAGCGCCTCGAAGCGCCGGGAGGGCTGCGCGGGAGCCTGCGGCGGGCGCCCGCCGAACTCGCGCATCGGCACCCGGGCGTCGTGGTCCTGGGGGCCGAGCGCGGCCCGCGGGATGCCGTCCTCGGCGGTGCCGTCGTCGGGCCGCAGCCAGGACCGGGACTCGGCACTGCGGCCCGGATCGGCGGTGTTGCGGCTCTCGGCCTCGGCGGTGAGCGACTGCACCCGCCGTACGCCCTCCTCCTCCAGCGCGGCCAGCGTGACGCCCTCCGCGCCGGCGGCGTCGATGAGCTCGCCGATCACCGCCTCGGGCACGTCCCGCTGGGTGAAGGGTTCGCGGCTGGAGTGCCGGGCGGCGATCGCGGGGTAGAGGTCACGGCCGAAGGGCGTGAGCGCGGCGGCCGGGCGGGAGAGGTCGAGCACGGCGAGCAGTTCGGGGTCGGCGGGGTCCGGCAGCAGCCGGACCAGCGGTTCCCGGTCCAGCTGCCCGGCCGCCACCCGCAGGTTGAACACGGCCGCGCCGACCGCGATGTGCGCCCCGGCGCCGGCCGGGTCGGCCAGCGGCACGGAGCGCCCGGGGTCGGCGTACACGGCGAGCCCGCGCCCGTCCGGGGTCGGCACGAAGCGCCAGGGCTGGCTGTTGTGCAGGGACGGCGCCGCGCCGCCGGCGGCGGCGAGCAGGCGCAGGTCGGCCGCGCTGAGCATCTGGGTGAGAGCCGGGTCGAGCGTCATGGCGATCCACTCCTTCAACCGCGGGGCTTCGGCTTCGCTCCCGGGCGGGCGCACCCGCCCGGAGTTCCCGCTGCTTCCGAGCGTGCGCGCCCGAGGCACGCCGGGGACAGGGCCCTTGGGCCCGTCCTGGAGCCCGTCCGGTGGACAGGAGACGGGGGCAGGTCCACCGGACGGGCCGTCCGTCACCCGTGCGGGACGACCGCGACGGGGGCTTCGGCGTGGTGCAGGACGGCGTGCGCGACCCGGCCGAGCCGGGGGCCGAACTCGATCGGGCGCCGACCCCGGCCGACCACGACCAGCGCGGCGCCGGCCGAGGCCTCGACCAGGGCGCGGGCGGCGCCGAGCTGCACGTCCTCGACCACCTCGACGTCGGGGTGCCGCTCGCGGGGGCCGGCCAGGGCGAGCGAGAGCAGCTCGGCCTCCAGCGCCTCCAGCTGGCCGAGCTCGGCGGCCGGGACGGCGCCGCCCGCGTAGCCGAACACCGGCGGCAGGTCCCAGCCGTGCACCGCCCGGACCCGGGCGCCGCGCAGGGCCGCCTCGCGGAAGGCGAAGTCGAGCACCTCCGCCTCCGGGTTGTGGGCGTCGACGCCGACCACCACCTCGCCCCGGCCGCCCTCGCCCTCCTCGCGCACCACGACCAGCGGCACGGTGCTGCGCCCGGCCGCCGACATGCTGACCGAGCCCAGCAGCAGCCCGGTGAAGCCGCCGCGGCCGCGGGAGCCGAGCACCAGCAGGTCCGCCTCGGCCGCGGCGGCCACCAGGCCGTCGACCGGCGCGTCCAGGACGGCGTCGGTCTCCACGGTCAGGTCCGGGTGCAGGGCGCGGACGTCCTCGGCGGCCTCGGCCAGGGTGCGGCGGACGGCCTCGGGCAGGTCGTCCGACTCGGCGAAGGAGGAGACGCCGTCGGTCAGCCACGGCCAGGCGTGCGCCAGGCGCAGCGTGGCACCCCGGCGTACCGCCTCGGCCGCCGCCCAGTGGGCCGCCGCGGTGCTCTGCGGCGAGCCGTCGACCCCGGCCAGCACGGTTGACGTCATGACTGTTCCTCCACACTGTCGACACGCTGTCGACGCTCGGCGGTTCGGTGCGGGCCGCGGTGCGCTCTGACGCCCCGTCCGCTCCTCCCCCACCCTGGCAGTGACGCGCGGCCCGGCGGCAGAGGCCGCAGGACCCTGCGCGGCGGGACGAAAGGCCCGCCCGTCGGAGCCTACGGCCGACCCCGCCGTCCTCACCACAGGCACCAGGGCACTACCGTGAACACGGCAATCCCGCTGGTGACGCCGCCCGGGGCGGACCGGGCCGGCGGGGACGGCCGTCCGCCGGGCGGACGGGGCGCGTCCGGACGGTGGACGGGCCGGTCGGGGCAGGACTCAGGGCAGGACGACGAGGAGGACAGCGGTGGGCGGAGCGGACGGCAGCGCGGCGGGTGGCGGCGCGCGGATGCCACGGCTGCGCCTGGACGAGCTGCTGGAGGAGCTCCAGTGGCGGATCGACGCGGCGCGCGGAACCCAGAACCGGGTGCACAGCCTCCTGGAGGCGGTGCTGGCGGTCGGGCGCGAGCTGGACCTGGCGCAGGCGCTGCACCGGATCGTGGAGGCCGCCGCCGACCTCGTGGACGCCCGGTACGGGGCGCTCGGGGTGATCGGGCCGGACGGGCACACGCTGTCGCAGTTCCTGACGGTGGGCCTGACCGCGGAGGAGATAGCCGAGATCGGCCCCCCGCCGTCGGGCCGGGGCATCCTGGGCGAGCTGATCCGCGAGCCGCGGCCGCTGCGCTGCCCGGTGCTGTCCGAGCACCAGGCCTCGGTCGGCTTCCCGCCGAACCACCCGCCGATGCACACCTTCCTGGGGGTGCCGGTGCGGGTGCACGGCGAGGTGTTCGGCAACCTCTACCTGACCGACAAGCGCGGCGGGCTGGACTTCGACGAGGACGACGAGGCGGTGATCGCCACCCTGGCGGTCGCGGCCGGGGTGGCGATCGACAACGCCCGGCTGTACGAGGAGGCGCAGCTGCGCCAGCGCTGGCTGCGGGCGAGCACCGAGATCACCCGCAGCCTGCTGTCGGGGGCGCCGCGCCTGGAGGTGGTCGAGCTGATCGCCCGCCGGGCCCGGGAGATCTCGGGCGCCGAGCTGGCGGACGTCTCGGTGGCGCTGGCCGGTCCGGACGAGCGGGCCGAGGAGCTGACGGTGGAGGTCGCGCTGGGCGGCACGCCGGCCGCGCGGCTGGGCGTGACGGTGCCGGTGGACGGCACCCTGTCCGGCGCCGCGTACGCCTCCGGTTCGCCGGCCACCAGTGACGAGCTGGCCTGCGACCCCCGGTTCACGGCCGGCCCGGCGGGCCGCTTCGACGGGCTGGGCGCGGCGGTGGCGGTGCCGCTGGGCACCGGCGCCGGGTACGGCCGGGGCGTGCTGCTGCTGGCCCGGGCGCAGGGGGAGCCGGCCTTCGGGCCGGAGGAGACCGGCCCACTGCTGGGCTTCGCCGACCAGGCCGCGCTGGCCCTGGAGCTGGCCGAACGGCGGCGCGACGCCGAGCAGTTGAACCTGCTGGAGGACCGCGACCGGATCGCCCGGGACCTGCACGACCTGGCGATCCAGCGGCTGTTCGCGACGGGGATGACGCTGCAGAGCGCGGGCCGGCTGATCGAGAGCCAGGCCGCGGCGGACCGGGTGGCCCGGGCGGTGGCCGACCTGGACGAGACCATCAAGATCATCCGCTCGACCATCTTCGGGCTGCGCGCCCACAGCGAGCCGGACCGCGGCCTGCGCGCCCGCGCCACCCGGGTGGTCACCGAGGCCCAGGGGCCGCTCGGCTTCGCGCCCCGGCTGAGCATGGAGGGCCTGCTGGACACCGACGTGCCGCAGGAGCTGGCCGGGCACGTGGTCGCGGTCCTCGCCGAGGCGCTCAGCAACGCCGTCCGGCACGCGAAGGCGTCGCGGGTCGAGGTGACGCTGCGCGCGCTGGCCGGGCGGGTGGTGCTGACGGTGACGGACGACGGCGTCGGCGTGCCCGAGGGCGGGCGGCGCAGCGGGCTGCGCAACCTGGCCGAGCGCGCCGACCGGGTCGGCGGCACCTTCACCGTCGACCCGGCCGAGGGCGGCGGCACCCGGCTGGCCTGGGAGGCCCCGATCGGGTCCTGAGCCGCCGCCCCGAGCGGGTCAGGACCGCAGGGCGCCCAGGAAGCCCAGCAGGTGGGCGTTGAACTCCTCCGGCCGTTCCATGTTCGGGTAGTGCCCGGTGCCCTCGACGATCACCGCGCGGCCGTCGACGACGGTGCGCACCACCCGTTCGGCCAGGCAGATGTGGTCCACCGAGTCGACGCCGCCGTTGATCGCCAGCAGCGGGACGGTGATCCCGGTCAGCCGCTTCCAGGTGTCGGTCACCGGCACCAGGTACTGGGGGTCGTCGGGGGTGTGCTTGGCGACGGTGTTCCGGGTCATCTCCTTGAGCCGGCGCACCACCTCCGGGTCGACCTCCTCCAGGCCGCGGTGCGGCCCGGAGGCGAGGCGGGTGAAGGAGTCGAGCCAGCGCTCGCCGTCGCCGGCGGCGAGCGCGGCGTTCTGCTCGTCGCGCAGTTCGCCGAGCCACGGGTCGCCGAACTCGGACTCACCGGTGCCGTTGCCGCTGATCACCAGCGCGCGGACCAGCTCGGGGTGTTCGAGGGCCAGGTCGAGGGCGATCGTCCCGCCCATGGAGAGCCCGACCACCGTCACCGGGCCGAGACCGAGGTGGCGCAGCAGGTCCGCCAGGTCGTCGGCGGGGCGGAAGGGCCGGCTCGCGTTGTCGGAGGCGCCGTGGCCGCGGGTGTCCGGCGCGATCACCCGGTGGTGCGGGAGCAGGGCGGGGAGCTGGTCCGCCCAGCTGCGGTGGTCCAGCAGGCCGCCGTGCAGCAGTACCACCGGTTCGCCCGTACCGGCGTCGAGGTAGGCGAGGCGGCCGTGGCCACTGTCGAAGGAACGCAGGTCGTCAAGGGAACCGGTAACGGCGGGTTCAGTCATGACGACAATTTTAGGTCGAGTGACCTATATTTGTCTGCATGAGCACCGGACCCGGCCCCGAAGGCCTCCCCGCACACCCCACCTTCCCCTCCGACCGCCTCAGCCACAACCCCGACGGCCCCGTCCTGCTGGTCGGCGGCTACGGCACCGTCGGCACCGAACTCGCCCGACTCGCCTCCCCCGACTGGCCGTTGCTGCTCACCGGCCGCTCCGAACGGCGCGGCGCCGCGCTCGCCGACGAACTGGACGACGCCACCGCCCGCCGCTGGGACCTCACCGACCCCGAGCCGTTCACCGCCGCCGTCCGCGCGGTGGTCGGGGTGGTCAACGACCCGGACGACCGGGTGCTGCGGGCCGCCGTCCGCGCGGGCGTCCCGTACGTCGACGTCACCCGCTGGACCGCCCGGCTCCAGCGCGCGGCCACCCTCGCCGCCCTGCTCCGCCCGACCGCCCCGGTGCTGCTCTCCTCCGCCTGGATGGGCGGGGTGACCAGCCTGGTCGCCGCCGCCCTGGCGGACCGCCTCGGCGGTGCCGAGCGGATCGAGACCGCCATCCGCTGGGACCTCGCGGACCGGGCCGGCGCCGACTCGGTGGAGTTCATGGACCGCCTCGGGCTCGACTACGAGGTGGTGCAGGACGGCCGGCGCCGCTCCGTCGCGCCGCTCAGCCGCCCCCGCACCGTCCGGATCGGCGACGCCCCGACCCTGGTCGCCGGGATCGACACCCCCGAGCAGTTCACCCTCCCCCTCACCCTGGGCGCCACCACCGCCACCACCCGGATCGGCTTCAGCTCCCGCTCCTCCACCACCGCCCTGCTGGCGGCCCGGCACGCCGGACTGTTCCGCTGGGGCCGCGGCGAGCGCTGGGAACCGGCCCGCCGCGCCCTGCTGTACTCCCCCGGCGAGGGCGGCACCGCCCTGCTGCGCACCGACGTCGGCCACGGCGGGCGCACCCTCACCGCCACCGTCGAGGACCGGGCCGGCCAGGCCCGGCTCACCGCCGTCGGCGCCCTGCTCGCGCTGCGCCGGGCCCTCGGCACCGACGGCGCCCCACCGCCCGCCGGAGTGGCCTTCCCCGAGCAGACCCCGCTCCCCGGGCAGGTGCTCGCGGACCTCGCGGCGCTGGACGTCACCGTCACGGTCACCTCCGCCGACGGGCTGCCCGGCGCCGGGGAGGCGGCATGAGCAGCGTCCGGGGCCTGAGCGGCAAGGGTGCCCAGCGCCGGGAGCAACTGCTGGACGCCGCCGAGGAGTTGCTGGTCACCGCGGGCGGCGGCGAACTGTCCATGCGGGCGGTGGCCGGCGCCGCCGGCGTCCGCCTCGGCCACCTCCAGCACTACTTCCCGACCCACGCCGAGCTGGTGGCCGCCGTCCTGGAACGCGTCCTCGGCCGCTCGGTGGAACGGCTCGGCCCGCTGCTCGACCCGGCCCGCGAGGAGGACGCCCCGCTCCGAGAACTCCTCGCCGAGCAGCAGGACGACCGGCTGGTCCGGCTGTTCGCCGAACTGTGGGCACTGGCCGCCCGGGACCCCTCGGTGGCCGCCGCCGTCCGGGCCTTCTACGACCGCTACCGGGAGCTCGTCGCCTGCTTCCTCGCCGAACGCCACCCGGCCCTGACGGAGGAGCAACGGCACGCCCGGGCCCGGGTGTTCATCATGCTGATCGAGGGCGCCTCGCTCTTCCGCTCCGGGCTGGCCGGCCTCCCGGACCCGGCCGCGGACGCCGAACTCCTGCGCACGGCCCGGGCGTTGCTCGGCCCGTGACCGTACCGGAGGCCCGCGCGGGGGGCGGGGGCGGCCTGCCGGTCGGCCCGGATCGGGCGTCGCGCCCCCGGGAACGACCGGCAGGACGGGTGTCGACGACGCACGCCACGGCCGCCATCCGCTCCCGGTTCGGCTACTCGCCCGGCGCGAGCCGGCCACGACGGCCGGCGGTGGCCTTCGCGGCAGCCCGGCGGGCGGCTTCGCGCAGGGCCTCGGGCGCATGACCACGCCCTTGCCGTCCGCCTGGACCACTCGTCGCACGGCTGCCCGGGAGCGGTGTCCGGGTCCGGTACCGGCCTCACCGGCGGCCCCGGGCAGCGCTCTCAAGGGGTGCCCGGCCCGGTGGCGAGACCACCGCCCCGCATGCCCGGCAAGACGTATCCGTCGTTCTCGTCCCAGGGGACGTCGAGGTCGTCCAGGTGCACGTGCCACCGCGCTCCTGGCAGGGAACGGCGCAACTCGGTCACGGCGTCCAGCACATGGGCGATCACCGGCAGTGCGCGGGTGGGATCGAACGGCATCTTCGTGGACCCGGCCACGACCTCGCCCGGCTCGCTGCCGGAGCCGTCGTACAGGTGGAGGCCTTCCTCGTCCGGGTACGGGAAGGACGACATGCGGGCGGCGACAATCCGCTCGACAGTGGCCGTCTCGGCCTTCGTCAACGGCACCGCCCGGCTCGCGCGGTAGTAGAGAGAGACGCTCATGCCGCGAGGGTACCGAGGAGGTACGACGACGCCTGCCGTGCGAGCCTCAGGTCCTGGCCGGGCCCGCGATCGCTCTCCCGCGCTGAGGCCCACGTGCTCGACCGCGGTGCGGCCGAAGGTCCTCCGCCTACTTCATGAACGCCATCACCAGTGGGTCCGACTCCGGCGCGATGTAGTCGCATGTCGGGAAGTCGACGTGGCAATGATCGCTCGCATCCGCCTCGGAGGCGAAACTCTCAACGTTCTCGGCGAAGAGGTCGAGAGCGTCCCGACCTCCCTGGATCCTCACGATCCGGGCTTCCGTGACGATCGAAACGGTGGCCCGCTCCGGATCCTCCAGCAACGCGATCCCGGACAGCGACCTCTCGTACGGAAAGGGGCGCTGGTTCTCCGAGAGACCACAGCTCCCGGCCCGCCCTCGCAGCAGTTGCCCGAATACCAGCAGTCCTTGACGCGTCCCGGAGAGCTCGAGCTCTCCGGTGTCCCCGCTGTACAGAACCTGCAACACCGCATCCCCCTCCGACCTGTCGATCGTACCGATCACCGCGACGGTCCCGAAGGAAAGGACCTAGACCAGGCAGCGGCCGATGACCAGCTCCGGACGGATCCGGATGCGGACCGTGCCGCCCGGGCCCGCCGCCCGGGCGGCCGGACGGACCTGGGCGCGGCCGAGGACGGTGACGAACCAGCCGGAGCCGTCCCGGCCGTCCACCTCGTCGGCCTCGAAGGCGATCACCGCGCCGTCCACCGCCCGGGCCAGTTCGGAGCCGGCCGGGGCCGAGACCAGCACGCCGCCGGAGGCCAGTCGGAACGGCACCGGCAGCACGGCCGGGAGGGCGTCGACGGTGTAGACCACCCGGCCGACCTCGGCCCGGGCCAGCAGCTCCAGCGAGCGCTTGCGGTCGAGTTCACGGAGTCCGGGAAGGTCGGGGCGCCCGTCGGGGACGGGCCGGGGGGACGGGACGTGGTCACGGTTCATGCGAGCGATGCTCGCCCGGGCCCGGGCCGGGCCGCGAGGGCCGATGGTCCCGGCCAGGGCCCGGCGAGGGCCCCTGACCGGCGGACCGTCGGCCCCGGGCCCCACGGCCCGTTCGGCCACGAATGGGCACGAACGGGCACGAACGGGCATCCCGGCCCCGGACCGACGGCACGGGGCCCGCCGACGGAACCCGCCGGCTCGGGCCCGCTTCAGGCCCGCCGGCTCAGAACCGGCCGGAGCGCGGCGTCGAGGACTGCGCGGCGGCGGACTGGCGCAGTTCGGTGGCGATCAGGGCGGCCTGCACCCGCCGCTCGACGCCGAGCTTGGCGAGCAGCCGCGACACGTGGTTCTTGACGGTCTTCTCGGCGAGGTACAGCCGCTCGCCGATCTGCCGGTTGGTCAGGCCCTCGCCGATCAGTTCGAGGACCTCCTGCTCGCGCGCGGTCAGCCCCGGCCCGGTGGTGACGGGCTGGGCGGGCTCGGCGTCGCTGCGCAGCCGGTTCAGCAGGCGGGTCGCGGCGCCGGGGTCGAGCATCGAGCGCCCGGAGGCGACGGTGCGGACGGCGGCGACCAGGTCGGTCCCGCTGATCTGCTTGAGCACGTAGCCGGCGGCGCCCGCCATGACGGCGTCCAGCAGCGCCTCCTCGTCGTCGAAGGAGGTCAGCATCAGGCAGGCCAGCCCGGGCATCCGGGAGCGCAGCTCACGGCAGACCGAGACGCCGTCGCCGTCGCCCAGCCGGACGTCCAGCACGGCCACGTCGGGCCGCAGCGCGGGCACCCGGACGAGCGCCTGCTCGGCCGTCGCCGCCTCCCCGACCACCTCCAGGTCCGGCTCGCCGTCCAGCAGGTCGTGCACCCCGCGGCGCACCACCTCGTGGTCGTCCAGCAGGAACACCCGGACCGGTGCCGAGGCCTCGGCACCCTCCGTCTTGGTCGCCATCACGCGGCTCCACCTTCGTCAACCCCCGCACACTCCCAGCGGGGCCCAGGGCATCATCCCCCGGGAACGGCCGCGGGCCCAGGGCCCAACGGCCCCATTGGGACCGGGCCACTGGACCCGCCGCCACCCGCCACGGCCCGTCGGGGCGCCTCAGCGCCCCTGCCGCCGGACGCTCCCCAGCCCCATCAGCAGGAAGGCGAGCGCGACGCCCGCGCCGCTGACCGCCGCCAGCGCCACCCGGGGCACGACCTCGCCGCCGCCCGACAGCAGGATGGCCGCCGCGCCGAGCGAGGCGACGGCCGCGCCCACCACCAGCCACCCGGCCAGGGCCGGGGCCGGCGGCCGGTCGGAGCGCGGGGCGGGCCCGGCGTCCAGGGCGGCCCAGCGGGCCGCGGTCTCCCGCACCTCCCGGCGGCGGTCCCACAGGGCCCGCAGCCGCAGCGCCGTGCCGCCGACCAGTCCGGCGAGCGCGACCTGGGCGGCGGGCCGCCAGTCCGTCAGGACGAGCAGCAGCCCGCCCGCGAGTGCGAGCCCGGCCCACCACAGCACGCAGGCCGCGGCGGCCGTGCGGGTGGAGCGGGGCCGGTCGGCGCCGGCCTGGAGGTCGGCGATGGCGGGCAGGTACCAGACACAGCCGCTCGCGGTGAGGGCGGCGGTGCCGATGGCGAGAACGGTGTGGTTCACGACCCGGCCTTCCTGGTCACGAAGGGGTGGGAGGGGGAGGGGAGTTCGGGGCGGAGGAGCCGTCCCCGCCCGCCCGGGGGCAGCGACGCGGGCGGGGACGGCGTTCAGGGGGTGGTCAGCCCTCGGTGGGCCCGGCGGACGGGCTCTTGGCGGCGAGGGCCGCGGCGGACGCCCGGTCCGACCGGCTCAGCGGCCGGTCGTACTTCGCCGGTTCCACGTCGCCCAGGTGCGTGGCGGGCTTGCCGCTGTGCACCAGGACGTCCCGGGCCGCGATGTCCGGGTGGTGGAGGTCGAAGGCCGGGGATTCGGAGCGGATCCGCGGCAGCTTGACGAAGTTGTGCCGCGGCGGCGGGCAGGAGGTCGCCCACTCCAGCGAGCGGCCCCAGCCCCACGGGTCGTCCTCGGTGACCCTCTCGCCGTACTTGGCGGTCTTCCAGACGTTGTAGAGGAACGGCAGGATCGACAGGCCGAGCAGGAACGAGCCGATGGTGGAGACGGTGTTCAGGGTGGTGAAGCCGTCCGCGGCCAGGTAGTCGGCGTAGCGGCGGGGCATGCCCTGGGCGCCGAGCCAGTGCTGCACCAGGAAGGTCGCGTGGAAACCGACGGTCAGCGTCCAGAAGGTGATCCGGCCGAGCCGCTCGTCGAGCTTCTTGCCGGTCATCTTCGGCCACCAGAAGTGGAAGCCGGCGAACATCGCGTAGACCACCGTGCCGAACAGCGTGTAGTGGAAGTGCGCGACCACGAAGTAGGAGTCGGAGACGTGGAAGTCGATCGGCGGGGCCGCCAGCAGCACGCCGGTCAGGCCGCCGAACAGGAAGGTGACCAGGAAGCCGACCGTCCAGAGCATCGGGGTCTCGAAGCTCAGTGAGCCCTTCCACATGGTGCCGACCCAGTTGAAGAACTTCACCCCGGTCGGGACGGCGATCAGGAAGGTCATGAAGGAGAAGAACGGCAACAGGACCTGCCCTGTGACGTACATGTGGTGCGCCCACACCGTCACGGAGAGGCCGGCGATCGCGATGGTGGCCGCGATCAGGCCGGAGTAGCCGAACATCGGCTTGCGGCTGAACACCGGGATGACCTCGGAGACGATGCCGAAGAACGGCAGCGCCAGGATGTACACCTCGGGATGGCCGAAGAACCAGAACAGGTGCTGCCAGAGCATCGCCCCGCCGTTGGCCGGGTCGAAGACGTGCGAGCCGAACTTGCGGTCGCACTCCAGCGCCAGCAGCGCGGCGGCCAGCACCGGGAAGACCAGCAGCACCAGCAGCGAGGTGAGCAGGACGTTCCAGCAGAAGATGGACATCCGGAACATGGTCATTCCGGGTGCGCGCATGCAGATGATGGTGGTGATGAAGTTGACCGCGCCGAAGATGCTGCCGAAGCCGGACAGCGTCACGCCCATGATCCACATGTCGGCGCCGACACCGGGCGAGTGGATCGCGTCGGACAGCGGCGCGTAGAGGAACCAGCCGAAGTCGGCGGCGCCCTGCGGGGTCGCGAAGCCGGCCGCGGCGATCAGCGAGCCGAACATGAACAGCCAGTAGGACAGCATGTTCAGGCGCGGGAACGCGACGTCCGGCGCGCCGAGCTGGAGCGGCATGATCCAGTTGGCGAAGCCGGTGAACAGCGGCATGGCGAAGAGCAGCAGCATCACCGAACCGTGCATGGTGAAGGCCTGGTTGAACTGCTCGTTGGAGAGGATCTGCGTTCCGGGCCGGGCGAGTTCGGCGCGCATGACCAGGGCGAGGATGCCGCCGATCAGGAAGAACGCGAACGACGACACCAGGTACATGGTGCCGATCGTCTTGTGGTCGGTGGTGGTCAGCATTCTGACCAGGGCCGAACCGGGCCTCCTGGGCCTGGCCGCCCCCGGGGGGAGGGCCGTCGGCGGTGAGGTGGGGTCGCCCTGTGCCTGGGTGGCGCTCAAGGACGCACTTCCTTCGGAACGTCGTGCGAATGGATGGCGATCCATGATCCGAACAGGGCGCCTCCGCACCCCAGGGCCCTTCGGCCCGCCGGCCCGGGGCCGCTGGGCCCGAGTTCCCGGGCCCCGACCGGGACCTCCCGACCGCGCACCCGGGACCTCCTGACCGGTCGTCGGGCGGCCGCCCGCACCGCGCACCGGCCGCTCGTCCGCCGTGCGCCGACCGTCCGCGCCGCGCCCCGGCCGTTCGTCCGCCGTGCGCGCCGACCGCTCGGGCCGCGCTCGCCACGGCGCGGAGCCCCGGTCGAGAACCGCCGGAACGCGCCCCTCCCCGCCGGCCCGCCCCCCGGCCGGACGGCGCCCCGCGAAGCGCCCGCCCGCCCGCTCCGGCCGGGCCCCGGGCACCGCGCCCGACCTGCCGGGACGCCGCCCGCACGGCCGTACGAAGGGCACCCTCCGCCGTCCTCCGGGTGCACGAGGTCGCCGACCCGGCGGCCGATCATGTCCTCCGGGCCCGCGCCGAACAGCTCCTGGAGGGCCTTGTTGACCGCCAGGA
>NZ_JBEZUT010000194.1:0-16576 GCF_040636595.1 Kitasatospora sp. NPDC036755 | reverse complement strand
GCCGATGCCGATGCGCGTCACCTACACCTTCGAGCCCACCCAGAGCGGCACCTTCGCCCGCATCCGGGTCATCCGGCAGGCCGCGCCGCCCGCCCGCTCCGCGCCGCTCACCGGGCGGCCTCCGCCCCGGCCCGGACCTCCGCGCCCACCGGCACGGTGGCACCGCCGAGTTCGAGGCTGAGCGAGGCCGCCTCCAGCAGCTGCAGCACCCGCACCCCGGCCCGGCCGTCGGTGAGCGGGGCCCGGCCCTCGGTGATGGCGGCGGCGAACTCGGCCATCACGTTGCGCAGCGCCTCCTGCTCGACGAGCGCCGGCGCGACCATCTCGCCGACCCGGTAGGAGATCAGCGCCCGGTGCCGGATCGCGTCGGTGAGCTGGTCGGGCGGGGTGAGGTCCACCCCGCGGTCGTGCACCGCCAGCCGGGCCTGCGGGTTGAGGTCGTCCCAGACCAGGGTGCGCCGCGAGCCGCCGATCAGGGTGGTGCGGACCTTGGTCGGGGAGAGCCAGTTGACGTGGCAGTGCGCCAGCGCGCCGTTGCTGAGCCTGACCGTCAGGTACGCGACGCAGGCGCGGCCGGCCCCGATCGGGTCGGCGCCCTGCGCGGACACCCCGACCGGCTCGACCCCGGGCGGCAGCACGAAGTCCAGGATCGACAGGTCGTGCGGGGCGAGGTCCCACAGCACGTCCACGTCGGGCTGCACCAGGCCGAGGTTGATCCGCACCGAGTCGAAGAACTGGACGTCCCCGATCTCCCCGCCGTGCACCAGCTCGCGGATCCGCCGCACCGCCGGGGTGTAGCAGAAGGTGTGGTCGCACATCAGCACCAGCCCGCGCCGCTCGGCCAGCTCGACGAGTTCCTCGGCCTCGGCGGCGGAGGTGGTGATCGGCTTCTCCACCAGTACGTGCTTGCCGGCCTCCAGGGCCGCCCGCACCAGCGCGTAGTGGGCTCCCGCCGGGGTGGCCACCGCGACCGCGCCGACCCGCTCGTCGGCCAGCACCCTCGGGTAGCTGCCGGTGACCCCGACGGTGCTGTACTCCCCCAGCACCGCGTGGGCCTTGGCCTCGTCCAGGTCGCACAGCCAGTGCAGCCGCAGCGCCGGGGTGTGCTGCGCGTTGCGGACCAGCTTCGGGCCCCAGTAGCCGGCCCCGACCACGGCCAGCCCGACCGGGTGCTCGGGAACGGGCCGGGGCGGCTCGTCCGGTGCGGGCACGTGGCCGCCGGGTGCCTGGTTGGCGGCCTGCCAGTGCTCGTCCTGAGGTTCCGACGTCATCGCACGAGCCCCTTCGCTCAGCGCCGGGGCGGGCGGCGGGCCCGCCC
This sequence comes from Kitasatospora sp. NPDC036755, assembly GCF_040636595.1. Lineage (NCBI taxonomy): Bacteria > Bacillati > Actinomycetota > Actinomycetes > Kitasatosporales > Streptomycetaceae > Kitasatospora > Kitasatospora sp. NPDC036755. Next base: position 15,258 of record NZ_JBEZUT010000194.1, on the reverse strand, counting down.
CGGCGGCCTCAACGTCCGACGCGGGCACCGGAGTCGGGCCGGCCGCCGGCTGTCCGCCCGGTCGGCCCCGTCCCGTTTCGCTCCGCTGCCGGAACGCTACCGGCCGTGCACCGGGCCCGGAGGCCGTTTCGGTAAATCGGTGGACAAGTCGTGACGGCCGGGTGCGCGTTCGGCCAGGCTCGGGTGACCGCCCGTCCGGCGGGTGCGGCGCCGGCCGCCGCCGCACCCCGGTTGTGCGGTTGTCAGTACCGTTTGACAGGCTTGCCCCGGACCGGCCCGGTCACTCCCGGCCGACGCCGGGCCACGAGGAGGAGGACGACGGATGACCACCGGTGAGCCGGCGGGCCCGCCCGTGCTGCGCCACCACCGCGACAGCCTGCTGCCCGCCGTCGCCGCCGCGCTGTCGCTCAAGGGCGGCGAGGTGCACACCCTGGCGGGCGACAAGGACGCGCGCCGCCCGGTGCTGCACCACCTGGTCGCCGACTTCCTGGACACCCTGCCGACGGAGGCCCGCGAGCGGTTCACGGGCCGCTGCCCGGAGGCCGTCCTGCTCTCCCAGTACCTGGGCACGGTCGACGGCAGGCGCTCCAAGCGCGCCGCCCGCAAGCCGATGACGCTGCACGAGGCACGCAAGGCGCTCAAGGGGTCCCGGATGACGACCGTGCGCATCCGCGAGGAGGGCGATCCGGCGCACGGCAGCCACGCCCCGCCGTGCCGTTCCTGCGCCCCGATGCTGGAGCACTTCACCGTGCGCAGCGTCGCCGTCGCACCACCGGCGCACTAGGCCGACCCCGCACGGACCGGCCGAGCGCCGGCACGTCCCCCCGTCCCCCAGCCCTGGAGTCCGCCCTGAACCCGCCGATCCCGTCCCCGCCGGCCACCCTCTCCCCCGCCGGCAACCGGACCCGCCCGCGTTTCCCCGCCGACGTCGCCGCCGAGCTGAAGGCGGCCGGCTGGCACCCCGGCCGCTGGCAGATCCGGCAGGCCGAGGAGTGGGCCGACGCCCTGGTCGGGTACGGCGCGCCCACCGGTGTGCGGCACGCGGTGTTCCCGGCGGCGGTGGAGGCCTGGGCCGAGTTCGGCGGCCTCGCCTTCGACCTGGCGGGCCCGGGCCGGCAGCTGGCCCGCACCCCGTTCCTGATCGACCCGCTGTGCGGGCTGCACCAGCCGCGCACCCTGCTGGACCTCGGCCGGGCGCTGGGCACGCAGCTGGCCCCGCTCGGCGAGGAGGCGTACGGGCAGGCGCTGCTGGCCGTCGACGAGGAGGGCCGGGTCTACAGCCTGGACCACGCCGGCGAGTGGTTCCTCGGCCAGGGCATCGACCAGGCGATCTCCGCCCTGGTCCTGGGCACCGCCCCGGAGCGGCTGCGGGCCCCGGACGAGTACTGAGGGCCGCTCAGCGCAGCCGTTCGGCCCGCACCGCCAGCCGGGACGGCAGCACCGCCTCGATCCGGAACCCGCCGTCCGCCTCCGGTCCGGAGGAGAAGGTGCCGCCCAGCGCGATCACCCGCTCCCGCATCCCGACCAGTCCGTTGCCCCCGCTGGGCAGCGCGGCCGCACCCTTCTCCCCGCCCGGGCAGGCGTTCACCACCGCCACCCGCACCCCGTTCGGCGCGTACGAGAGCAGGACGGACACCTGGGCGCCGCCCGCGTGCTTGTGCGCGTTGGTCAGGCCCTCCTGGACGACCCGGTAGGCGGTCTGCTCGGCCTCGCCGGTGAACTCCTGCCGGCTGCCGCTGACCGTCAGGGTCACCGCCATCCCGGCCGCCCGGGACTGGTCCACCAGCCGGGGCAGCCCGGTCAGCGAGTCCGGCTCCGGCTGCCGCTCGTTCTCCATCCGCAGCACCCCGAGGATCTCGCGCAGTTCGTTCAGCGCCTGCCGGCCCACCTCGCCCATCAGCTTGGCGCTCTGCGCCGCCTTCTCCGGGTCCTTGCCGACGATCCGCTCCAGCGCTCCGGCGTGCACCACCATCAGCGACACCCGGTGCGCCACCACGTCGTGCATCTCCCGGGCGATCCGGGTGCGCTCCTCCAGCCGGGCCCGGCGGGCGCGCTCCTGCGCCTGTTCGGCCAGCAGGTCCAGTTCGGTCTCCAGGCCGTGCGCGCGGTCCTTGAGCGAGTCGATCAGCCGCCGCCGCGCGCCGACGTACAGTCCGGTCACCACCGGGGCGACCGTCAGCCCGACCGACACCATCATCGACAGCAGGATCTGGCCCCACAGCGGCGGCGGGTCCACCGGGACGTCCCCGGGCGTCATCAGCGACACCGCCATCACGGCGGCCGCCTCGGCGAAGGCCAGCCCGGACAGCGCCACCACCCGGCGGCGGCGGGAGGGCCACTCCCAGGTCGACGCGAGCGTGTACAGCGCCACCACCAGCAGCAGCACGCCCAGCATCCCGGGCATCACCAGCAGCGTCACCAGCACCGGTACGGCCGGCCAGCGCCGACGCACCACCAGGGAGCCGCCGGCCAGCGTGCCGAGCACGGCTATCCCGACCGCTCCCGCGGTACTGACGTGGATCCGGGCGGAGAGGAAGGCGATCGTGCTGACCGCGCACTCCACCGCGGCGAGCAGCGCCAGCCCGATGTCCAGGAGGGCGCCGCGCGGCCGCTCCCACCACCAGAACGACCGGACCGGCACGCGCTCCCCAGGCGACTTGCTCATGCCCCACAGCGTAAGCGGCAACCCCCTCCCCTCCCCACCGGGATTGCCCGGCACACGTCCCGGAGCCCTCAAGTGGTCCAGACCACAGGTGCTTTTCGGCGGGCCTGTCCGCCATCCGGCCACCTCGCGGACAGCACCGTCCCCGACACCTATGCTGGTCGCGTCGGACAGCGCGGTCCGCACGCGTCACACCCGCCACACGCGTGTGGCCTGTGACGATGAGCCGTTGCCGAACCCCACCACCACAGGGAGCCAGCCGTGACCGCTCCGGTCCCCGCCCCGGCGGACAACCCCACGCCCGCCCCCGCGGACAACGCCGCCCTGCGTGCGGACATCCGCCGCCTCGGCGACCTGCTCGGCGAGACGCTGGTCCGCCAGGAGGGCCCCCAGCTGCTGGGCCTGGTCGAACAGGTCCGACTGCTGAGCCGCACCGACGGCGAGGCCACCGCCGAACTCCTCTCCGACATCGACCTGGACACCGCGGCCAAGCTGGTCCGGGCGTTCTCCACCTACTTCCACCTCGCCAACGTCACCGAGCAGGTGCACCGCGGCCGCGAGTTCGCCACCCGCCGCGCCCGGCAGGGCTCGCTGCTCGCGCAGACCGCCGACCTGCTCGCCGAGGCCGACGCCAAGCACCTCCAGGACACCCTGGCCCACCTCGCGGTCCGCCCGGTCTTCACCGCGCACCCCACCGAGGCCGCCCGCCGCAGCGTCCTCAACAAGCTGCGCCGGATCGGCGAACTCCTCGACCGCATCCACCGCGACGAGGTCACCTCCGGCCTGGCCGCCGCCGACCAGGCCCGCACCAGCAGCGCCAAGCGCTCCGCCGACCGCCGCCTGGCCGAGGTCATCGACCTGCTCTGGCAGACCGACGAACTGCGCATCGCCCGCCCGGAGCCCACCGACGAGGCCCGCAACGCCGTCTACTACCTGGACGAGCTCTACCGCGAGGCCGTCCCCGAGGTCCTGGAGGAGCTGCACGAGGAGCTCGCCCGGGTCGGCCTGGTCCTGCCCGACGGCGTACGCCCGCTCACCTTCGGCACCTGGATCGGCGGCGACCGCGACGGCAACCCCAACGTCACCCCGCAGGTCACCTGGGACGTCCTCAACCTCCAGCACGAGTACGGCATCAAGGACGCGCTCGCCGCGATCGACGACCTGCGCAACACGCTCTCCACCTCCGAGCGGCTGGCCGGCGCCTCGGTCGAACTGCTCGCCTCGCTCAACACGGACCTGCACCTGCTCCCCGAACTCAGCCCGCGCTACAAGCGGATGAACGCCGAGGAGCCCTACCGCCTCAAGGCCACCTGCATCCGGCTCAAGCTGGAGAACACCCGCGAGCGGCTGGCCGGCGGCACCCCGCACGTCGACGGCCGCGACTACCTCGGCACCCGCGAACTGATCGCCGACCTGCGGCTGATCCAGGACTCGCTGCGCTCCCACCGCGGCGAGCTCATCGCCGACGGCCGCCTCGCCCGGGCCATCCGCACCGTCGAGGCCTTCGGCCTCCAGCTCGCCACCATGGACGTGCGCGAGCACGCCGAGGCCCACCACCACGCCCTCGGCCAGCTCTTCGACCGGCTCGGCGAGGAGGCCTGGCGCTACGCCGACATGCCCCGCGAGTACCGGCAGAAGCTGCTCGCCAAGGAGCTCCGCTCGCGCCGCCCGCTCGCCCCCACCCCGGCCCCGCTGGACGAGGCCGGCACCAAGACCCTCGGCGTGTTCAACACCATCCGCCAGGGCTTCGAGCGCTTCGGCGACGAGATCGTCGAGAGCTACATCATCTCCATGTGCCAGGGCGCCGACGACGTCTTCGCCGCCACCGTGCTGGCCCGCGAGGCCGGCCTGATCGACCTCCACGCCGGCATCGCCAAGATCGGCATCGTGCCGCTGCTGGAGACCACCGACGAACTCCAGCAGGCCGACCGCATCCTCGACGAGATGCTCTCCGACCCGTCGTACCGCCTGCTCGTCTCGCTGCGCGGCGACGTCCAGGAGGTCATGCTCGGCTACTCGGACTCCTCCAAGTTCGGCGGCATCACCACCTCCCAGTGGGAGATCCACCGCGCCCAGCGCCGACTGCGCGACGTCGCCCACCGCTACGGCATCCGGCTGCGCCTGTTCCACGGCCGCGGCGGCACCGTCGGCCGCGGCGGCGGCCCCTCGCACGAGGCCATCCTGGCCCAGCCCTGGGGCACCCTGGAGGGCGAGATCAAGGTCACCGAGCAGGGCGAGGTCATCTCCGACAAGTACCTGCTCCCCTCGCTGGCCCGGGAGAACCTGGAGCTGACCCTCTCCGCCACGCTCTCCGCCTCCGCGCTGCACACCGCCCCGCGCCAGGCCCCCGAGTCGCTGGCCCGCTGGGACGCCGCGATGGACCGGGTCTCCGAGGCCGCCCACACCGCCTACCGCGGGCTGGTCGAGCAGGAGGACCTGCCGAAGTACTTCTTCGCCTCCACCCCGGTCGACCAGCTCGCCTCGCTCCACCTGGGCTCCCGCCCCTCCCGCCGCCCCGACTCCGGCGCCGGCCTGGACGGCCTGCGGGCCATCCCGTGGGTGTTCGGCTGGACCCAGTCCCGGCAGATCGTCCCCGGCTGGTTCGGCGTCGGCTCCGGCCTCGCCGCCGCCCGCGCGGCCGGCCTCGGCGACGTGCTGGACGAGATGTACGGCGAGTGGCACTTCTTCCGCAACTTCCTGTCCAACGTCGCCATGACGCTGGCCAAGACCGACCTGCGGATCGCCCGCCACTACGTCGAGCAGCTGGTGCCCGGCGAGCTGCACCACGTCTTCGACGAGATCAAGGCCGAGCACGCGCTCACCCTGCGCGAGGTGCTCCGGCTCACCGGCGAGAGCGAACTGCTGGAGCACAACCCGGTGTTGAAGCAGACCTTCGCCGTCCGCGACGCCTACCTCGACCCGATCTCCTACCTCCAGGTCGCGCTGCTGCGCCGCCAGCGCGAGGAGCTCTCGGCCGGGCGCCAGGACGACCCGCTGCGCGCCCGGGCGCTGCTGCTGACCGTCAACGGCATCGCCGCCGGTCTGCGCAACACCGGCTGACGGCCGCTCCGAGAACGGCCGAGGGGCCGGTGTCCCGTCCGGGACACCGGCCCCTCGCCATGAGGCTCCGTGCGGTTCGGCGGGGCTCCGTGGGGCCCGTGCGGCCCTCGGGGCCCGGCAGGTCCCGCGGGGCTCCGCGGGACGGCTACTCCGCGCCCTCGCCGGCGCGCCGGCGCCTGAGCCACAGCGCCGCACCGCCGGCCGCCACCACCAGGCCGCCGCCGACCGCCAGCAGGCCCGCGTCGGGGCCCATCGAGTCGCCGAGCACCGGGGCGAACTGCGCCGCCGCGGGCTCCGGGGAGTCCGCCGGGCCCGGCTCGGCCACCGGGTCCGCGTGCGCCACCGCACCGCCCGACAGCAGGATCCCGGCCGCCCCCAGCGCACCGGCCGTGCCGACCCGCCGTCCGAGCCGCTTCAGCTCGGCCACCCGGCGCCGTCGCACTCCGCGGACCGGACCCAATCCCCGCATCGAGAACTCCCCAGGACTCGTTCGCGTACCGGGCCGACGCTATCCGATCCCGCACAGGGTTCTCACACCGATTCAGGTTTGGGCGACCAAGCGTTGTACGACCGTTGCGTACTCCGCACACGGTGCTGACGCCCGGTCAGGACGGGTCAGGAGTTGTACGTTCCCTGGGCCCGCTCCAGCCCCTCGGACAGCAGCGCCTCCACCGCGTCCGCCGAGCGGTCCACGAACCACTCCAGCTCCTTGCGCTCGGTCGAGGAGAAGTCCTTCAGCACGAAGTCCGCGACCTCCATCCGGCCCGGCGGGCGGCCGATCCCGCAGCGCACCCGGTGGTAGTCCGGGCCCAGCGACTTGGTGATCGACTTCAGGCCGTTGTGGCCGTTGTCCCCGCCGCCCAGCTTCAGCCGCAGCGCCGCGTAGTCGATGTCCAGCTCGTCGTGGACCGCGATCAGCGCCGAGGCCGGAGCCTTGTAGAAGTCGCGCAGTGCCGTCACCGGCCCGCCGGAGAGGTTCATGAAGGACATCGGCTTGGCCAGCACCACCCGCTTGCCCGCCAGCCGCCCCTCGGCCACCTGCGCCCGGCTCTTGTGCGCCTTGAACCTGGCACCCATCCGCTGTGCCAGCAGGTCCACCACCATGAAGCCGATGTTGTGCCGGTTCCGGGCGTACTGCTCCCCGGGGTTGCCCAGCCCCACCACCAGCCAGGGGCCGTCGTAGTCCTCGCTCATGCGTCAACCTCCACGGCTCGCTCGCTGCGCTCGCTCACGCTTCTCTCCTCGCCTTCACCCTCGACGTCATCATCCCGGACGCACCGCTGCCCCGGTCGCTCCAGCTGGAGCGACCGGGGCAGCGGTCTCAGCGGTCGAACGCTACGAGGCTCAGGCCTCGGCGCCCTCGGCCTCGGCGGCCTCGTCCTCGGCCGGGGCGGCCTGGGCGGCGATGACCTGCAGCACGACGGCGTCGGCCTCGACGGCCAGGGAGACGCCGGCCGGCAGGACGATGTCCTTGGCGTGGACGGCGGCACCGGCCTCCAGGCCCTCGACCGAGACGGTCACGGACTCGGGCAGGTGGGTGGCCTCGGCCTCGATCGGCAGGGCCTGCAGGACGTGCTCCAGCAGGTTGCCGCCCGGGGCCAGCTCGCCCTCGGTGTGGACCGGGATCTCGACGGTGACCTTCTCGCCGCGCTTGACCAGCAGCAGGTCGACGTGCTCGATGGTGCGCTTGATGGCCTCGCGCTGGACGGCCTTCGGCAGGACGTACTCGTCCTTGCCCTCGATCGGAACGACCAGCAGGGCGTTCGGGGTCTTCAGGGCCATCATCAGGTCGTGGCCGGGCAGGTTCAGGTGAACCGGGGCGTGGCCGTGGCCGTAGACGACACCGGGGACGAAGCCGGCGCGGCGGGCGCGACGGGCGGCACCCTTGCCGAACTCGGAACGGGTCTCAGCGGCAATACGGATCTCGGACACGACTGCACTCCTCGTGGAAATGGCGCGGGGGTGCAGGCAACGCGAAAAACCGCCGGGACCACACCCTCAGTACGTTCGGGGGTCACTCGGCGGCAACGGCCTGCCGGCGGACGGGAATCCGGCACCGGCAGCGCGTCGATCACGGAGCGGGCGCCCGTCGAGCAGGCGCACGGCATCCCTCGCCGAGCAGTTTCACGAGTCTAACCGCACCGACGGCCTCCCGCGAAATCGACGGCGGCCCCGGTCCGTCCGGACCGGGGCCGCCTGCGCGGGCCTTCGTCAGTGCACGCCCTCGAAGAGGCTGGTCACCGAGCCCTCCTCGAACACCTCGCGGATCGCGGCGGCGATCGACGGGGCGATGGACAGCGTGGTGATCTTGTCCAGCTGCAGCGAGGCGGGGGTGGGCAGCGTGTTGGTGAACACGAACTCGCTCACCCGCGAGTTCTTCAGCCGGTCCGCGGCCGGGCCGGAGAGCACACCGTGGGTGGCCGCCACCACGACGTCCGCGGCACCGTTGTCGAACAGCGCGTCGGCCGCGGCGCAGATGGTGCCGGCGGTGTCGATCATGTCGTCGACCAGCACGCAGACCCGGCCCTTGACGTCACCGACGACGTCGGCCGACAGGATGGTGTTGGCCTGGGTGATGTCGCGGCGCTTGTGGATGATCGCCAGCGGGGCGTCCAGCCGGTCGCACCACTGGTCGGCGACCTTCACGCGGCCGGCGTCCGGCGAGACGACCGTCAGCTTGGAGCGGTCCACCTTCTCGCCGATGTAGTCGGCCAGCAGCGGCAGCGCGAACAGGTGGTCCACCGGGCCGTCGAAGAAGCCCTGGATCTGCGCGGTGTGCAGGTCCACGGCCATCAGGCGGTCGGCGCCGGCCTGGCGCAGCAGGTCGGCGACCAGGCGGGCCGAGATGGGCTCGCGGCCGAGGTGCTTCTTGTCCTGGCGGGCGTAGCCGTAGAACGGCAGGATCGCGGTGATGCTCTTGGCGGAGGCCCGCTTCAGAGCATCGATCATGATCAGCTGCTCCATGATCCACTGGTTGATGGGAGCCGTGTGGCTCTGCATCACGAAGCAGTCCGCGCCGCGCGCGGAGTCCAGGAAGCGTACGTAGATCTCGCCGTTGGCGAAGTCCAGGGCCTTGGTGGGGACCAGCTCGGTCCCGAGCGCCGCGGCCACCTCACTCGCCAGCTCCGGGTGGGCACGGCCGGAGAAGAGCTTCAGCTTCTTCTCACCCGACGTCGTGATCCCGCTCACTGCACCGTCTCCTCGCGTTGCGGACGCTGAACCCTCGACCCGGCGGCGGGCAGGCAGGGCCCGCTCGCGGCACGGGTAGGGGAAATGTCGGTACGCCTGGACACGGGCGGTAAGCCCAGTGGCGCACGTATGTCCCCAAGGTTACGCGCCCGCGCAGAAACCGTCCGCCCCGGGACCGCCCAGCGGCCCCCCGGCCCGCCCGCTCAGGACTGCTCGGCGCCGTCCGCCGCGGCCTTCGCCGCCTGCGCGGACACCGTTCCGGGGCGCTTGCGCTCGACCCAGCCCTCGATGTTGCGCTGCGTGGCCCGGTTCACACCGAGTGCCCCGGCCGGGACGTCGTTGGTGATCACCGAGCCGGCGCCGGTGTAGGCGCCGTCACCGACGGTGACCGGAGCGATGAACATGTTGTCCGAACCGGTCCGGCAGTGCGCGCCGATGACCGTGCGGTGCTTGTTCACGCCGTCGTAGTTCACGGTGACCGAGGCCGCGCCGACGTTGGTGCCCTCGCCGATCGTGGCGTCGCCGATGTAGGACAGGTGCGGCACCTTGGCGCCCTCGCCCAGCTCGGAGTTCTTCACCTCGACGTAGGTGCCGACCTTCGCCTTGCGGGCCAGCTTGGCGCCCGGCCGCAGGTAGGCGTACGGGCCGGCGGTGGCCAGCTCGCCCACCTCGGCGCGGTCGGCCGTGGTGTTGCTGACCCGGGCGCCGGCGCCGACCAGGGTGTCCCGGAGGGTCGAGTTCGGGCCCACCTCGCAGCCCTCGCCCAGGTGCGTGGCGCCCTGGAGCTGGGTGTTCGGCAGCACCACGGCGTCCGGCTCGTACGTGACCTGCACGTCGAACCAGGTGGTCGCCGGGTCCACCACGGTGACGCCCTCGCGCATCGCCCGCTCCAGCAGGCGGTCGTTCAGCAGCCGGCGGGCCTGCGCCAGCTGGACCCGGTCGTTGATGCCCAGGATGTCCCGGTGGTCCTCGGCCACCACGGCGCCGACCCGGTGGCCCGCCTTGCGCAGGATCTCCAGGGTGTCGGTCAGGTACTCCTCGCCCTGCGAGTTGTCCGTGGTGAGCTCGCCCAGCGCGGCGGTGAGCAGCTCGGCGTCGAAGGCGAAGACGCCGGAGTTGATCTCGGTGATCGCGCGCTGGGTGGCGCTGGCGTCCCGCTCCTCGACGATCGCGGCGACGGTGCCGTCCTCGTCCCGCAGGATGCGGCCGTAGCCGAAGGGCTCCGGGACGACGGCCGTCAGCACGGTGACGCCGTTCCGCTGGGCGGTGTGCGCGTCGGCCAGCCGGCGCAGGGTCTCGCCGGTCAGCAACGGCGAGTCGCCGGCGGTGACGATGACCGTGCCGTCCAGCGCGACGCCGTCGGCGGTCAGCGACTCCAGCGCCGTGCGCACCGCGTGCCCGGTGCCGTTCTGCTCCTCCTGCACCGCGGTGCGGGTGGCCGGGTAGTGCTCCGCCAGGTGCTCCACGACCTGCTCGCGCTGGTGGCCGACCACCACGACCAGCTGGCCCGGGGTCAGTTCCCGGGCCGCCGAGACCGCGTGGCCCACCAGCGAGCGCCCGCAGACCTCGTGCAGCACCTTGGGCAGCTTGTTCGACTTCATCCGGGTCCCGCCACCGGCGGCGAGCACGACAACGGCGGCAAGCGAATTGGCACCCATGCGGGGAGGCTCCTCGGTAGGTTCACAGAGAGGGCAGAGCAGGCCCGGCCCGGACCCAGGCCGGTCGCCATTCGCACAGTCCGCCGAGCAGCACCGACAATACCGGCGCGATCGAAAACGCCCGAACCCGAGGCGTGCAGAGGCTCCGCCGCTAGGATTCGAACCCAGACAAAGGCCTCCAAAGGGCCCTGTGCTGCCATTACACCACGGCGGACAGTCGTGTCAGACCCTACCCGAGAGGGCCCTGCCGTGGGTATCGACTTGACCGATCCGCGGCCCCATTTCCAGCGCCCGCGAGCCAACCCGCCGGGCCGGCGGTTCATCCATCCAGTCGGGTGAATTCACTCAAGCGCCGCGCGGCGGAGTGTTCCCCTGGACACGGAGCGCAACCTACGATGCCGTAGGTTACGCAAACGTAGCTCCGCTTCTCTCCCGTTTCTCTCCCGTTCCGGGACGCCGCAAAGGGACGCCCATGACCATCCAGGCAGGCGAGGCGCGCGCGGGGAACGCCGCGTCCGGCACTCCGTCACCCGACTCCGATCCCACCGGTCCCGCCGATCCGGCCGGGGCCACCGCCGCCGACACCACGGCCGACACCACGGCCGCCCGGGTGTCCGCCACCCGCGGCGGGGAGAAGCAGGGCCTGGCCGAGCGGATCGCGCTCTCCCTGTTCATCCTCGTGCCGTTCGCCGCCCTGGTGGCCGCCGTTCCCGTCGCCTGGGGCTGGGGGGTGGGCTGGACGGACCTCGCGATCGCCGTCGCCATGTACTTCCTCACCTGCCACGGCGTCACCGTCGGCTACCACCGCTACTTCACCCACGGCGCCTTCAAGGCCAACCGCCCGGTGCGGCTGGCGCTGGCGATCGCCGGGAGCCTCGCCGTCGAGGGCCCGCTGGTGCGCTGGGTGGCCGACCACCGCAAGCACCACCGGTTCAGCGACAAGGACGGCGACCCGCACTCGCCCTGGCGCTACGGGGAGAGCCTCCCCGCCCTGATGAAGGGCCTGTGGTGGGCCCACATGGGCTGGATGTTCGACGAGGAGCAGACCTCGCAGGTCAAGTACGCCCCCGACCTGGTGCGCGATCCGGCCATGCGGCGGATCTCCCGGCTGTTCTGGCTCTGGACCACCATCTCGCTGCTGCTGCCCGCACTGGTCGGCGGCCTGCTGAGCCTGTCCTGGGAGGGCGCGCTCTCCGCCTTCTTCTGGGGTTCGCTGGTCCGGGTGGCACTGCTGCACCACGTCACCTGGTCGATCAACTCGATCTGCCACGCCGTCGGCCGGCGCCCGTTCCGCTCCCGGGACCGCTCCGGCAACGTCTGGTGGCTCGCCGTGCTCTCCTGCGGGGAGTCCTGGCACAACCTGCACCACGCCGACCCGACCGCGGCCCGGCACGGGGTGCTGCGCGGACAGATCGACTCCTCGGCCCGGCTGATCCGCTGGTTCGAACTGGCCGGCTGGGTGCGGGACGTCCGCTGGCCGGACGCACAGCGGATCGCCGCCCGCCGCGCCGCATGAGGCGGCGCTTCCAGCATGATGTAGGGGTGAACGGGAGCAGCGCAGACAGCACAGGCGGTCACCACAGCACGCGGACGGACGCGGCGCCCGCCACGGCGCCGGCCCGTCCGCGGCCCGCTGCACCGGCGGCCGGCACCGAGGAGGGGGGCCCGGACCGGGCCGCCGGCGGCGGCTCGGCCGCGGCCCCGCGCCGCCGCGGCGGCCGGGTCCGGATGACCGGCAAGCAGCGGCGCGAACAGCTGCTGGAGATCGGCCGCACGGTCTTCGCCGAGCGCGGCTACGACGGCACCTCGGTGGAGGAGATCGCCGAGCGCGCCGGGGTGTCGAAGCCCGTGGTGTACGAGCACTTCGGCGGCAAGGAGGGGCTGTACGCGGTGGTCGTCGACCGCGAGATGCAGCTGCTGCTGGACATGGTGACCGGGGCGCTGACCGGCGGGCACTCCCGCGAGCTGCTGGAACAGGCCGCCTTCGCGCTGATGGACTACATCGACACCTCGACGGACGGCTTCCGGATCCTGGTCCGGGACTCCCCGGTGGCCCAGTCGACCGGCACCTTCGCCTCGCTGATCAGCGACATCGCCACCCAGGTCGAGGACATCCTGGGTCTGGAGTTCAAGTCCCGCGGCTTCGACGCCCGGCTCGCGCCGATGTACTCCCAGATGCTGGTCGGGATGGTCGCGCTGACCGGGCAGTGGTGGCTGGAGGTCCGCAAGCCGGACAAGGCGACGGTGGCGGCGCACCTGGTGAACCTCGCCTGGCACGGGCTGGAGGGCCTGGAGCGGCACCCGAAGCTGGTCGGCGAACGCAGGGGCTGACCGGCCCCGCCCGGGGCCGCTCGGGGCCGCTCGGACCCCTGGGGGTCGGCCCGGCCCCTGGGGTTCGGCCCGGCACCTTGGGTCAGCCCGGCCCCTGGGGTCAGCCCGACCGCTTGGGTCAGCCCGACCGCTTGGTCCCCACCGCGAAGATCCGCCGGAACGGGAACACCGTCCCGCCCGGCCCGGCCGGGTAGGCCTCGCGCAGCAGCCGCCCGTACTCGGCGAGGAAGGCCGTCCGGTCGGCCGGGTCGGCGAGCCGGGTGAGGACCGGGCGCAGCGCGGTGCCCTTGACCCACTCCAGGACCGGGTCCGGCCCCGGCAGCGGGGTCAGATAGGTGGTCTCCCAGACGTCCGGGAGGCACCCGGCGGCGGCCAGGGCGTCGAGGTAGCGCTCGGGCGGGTGGACGCCGGCCCGGACGGCCTCCTCGCCGAGCGCGTCCCGCCAGCGGGCACTGCGGCGCAGGTCGGCGAGCAGGGTGTGGCTGGGGGCGTCGAAGTTGCCCGGCACCTGGAAGGCCAGCACCCCGCCGGGTTCGAGGGCGTCAGCCCAGCGCGGCAGCAGCGTCAGGTGCCCGTCCACCCACTGGAGGGTGGCGTTGGAGACGATCAGGTCGGGCCGGGCCGGAGCCGGGTCGTAGTCGCGGGCGTCGGCGAGCAGGTAGGAGGCACCGGGCTCGCCCTCGGCGCGGGCGGTGGCCAGCATCGGGGCGGAGTTGTCGACGCCGGTCAGCCGGGCGTGCGGCCAGCGCTCGCGCAGCACGGCGGTGGAGTTGCCGGGGCCGCAGCCGATGTCCAGGACCGTCTCGGCACCGGGGTGCGGGAGGGCGGGGACGCGGGCGAGCAGGTCACGCAGCGGGCGGGTGCGTTCGTCGGCGAAGCGCAGGTACTGCGCCGGGTCCCAGACGGGGGTGGTCATGGTTCACCTCGCAAGTATCTCGATATCAAGATATCCCCCGGTAGCGTTCCTGGCACATTTCTCGATGTCAAGAGACTTCACATCGACACATCCACCGATACACTGATCGTCATGGAGGACGAGGTCGACAGGCTGGTCGCAGCGTGGCGCCGGGAGCGCCCCGACCTCGACGTGGAGCCGCTGGAGGTGCTCAGCCGGGTCAGCCGGCTCGCTCGGCACCTCGACCGCGCCCGCCGCGCCGCCTTCGCCGAGCACGGCCTGGAGCCCTGGGAGTTCGACGTCCTGACCGCCCTGCGGCGGGCCGGCTCCCCGTACCAGCTCTCCCCCGGCCAGCTGCTCACCCAGACCCTGGTCACCTCCGGCACCATGACCAACCGGATCGACCGGCTCACCGGCAAGGGCCTGGTCAAGCGCCTGCCCGACCCGGACGACCGGCGCGGCGTGCTGGTCCGGCTCACCGACGACGGGCGCGACCGCGCCGACCAGGCGCTCGCCGGACTGCTCGCCCACGAGCGCGAACTGCTCGCCCAGCTCACCTCCGGCCAGCAGACCGAACTCGCCGCGCTGCTGCGGCAGCTGGTCGCCCCGTTCGACAACATCCCGGGCTGACGGCGCTCCCGCTCGGGCCCCGGGGCTCGGCTCGCCTCGGCTCGGCCCGCCCTGGCCTGGCTCGGCTCGGCCCGCCCTGGCCTGGCTCGGCTCGGGCCAGGGCTCGGCTCGGAACACGGGGTTCGGGACTCGGGACCCGGGGCTCGGAGCTCGGGGCTCGGGGCCGCTCGGGGCTCGGGGCCGCTCAGGGCCGTTCGACGGTGCTGACCGCCGGGGGCGACGGTGGCGCGACCGGCTCGGCCGGACTGACCCCGGCCCGGCGGGCGACCGCGACGGCCGCCAGCGTGGAGTGCACCCCGAGCTTGCCCAGCACGTTCTGCATGTGCGTCCGGACGGTGTGCGGCGACAGGTAGAGCCGCTCCGCGACGGCCTGCCGCCCGAGGCCAGCCACCATGCAGCGCAGGATCTGCTTCTCCCGCGGGGTCAGGGTGTCGACCAGCCGCTCGCTCTCGGTCCGGTCCCGCCGGGCGGTGGTGAGCTCGCGGATCACCCCGGTCAGCAGTGCGGGCGGCAGGTGCGTCTCGTCCCGCAGCACACCCCGGACCACCGCGAGCAGCCGGGCCAGCGAACTCTCCTTCGCCACCCAGCCGGTGGCACCCGCGTGCAGCGCCCGGGCGGCGCGGTGCGGATCGTCGGCGGTGGCCAGGACGACGGCGCGCAGCCCGGGGTGGGCGCGCCGGAGCCTGGCCAGCAGGGTGATGCCGTCGGGCGGAGGGGCGGAGGGTCTGAACTGCTCGGCCGCACACCGGTCAGCCCGGTGACGTACGCCAGGAACTCCGGGTCGGGGCCCGAGGGCAGCACCAGGACGTCGCCGTCCCGGGCCCACCAGATCA
>NZ_JBEZUT010000193.1:0-16585 GCF_040636595.1 Kitasatospora sp. NPDC036755 | reverse complement strand
GGCCGGGCGGGGCCGGTCGGCGGGCAGCTCCAGCACCGGCAGCGGCCCGGCGAGCCGCTCCCGCCAGTGCGTCAGCTGCTCGTCCCAGCGGCCCTCGGCGGCCCGGTCGGCCTGCCAACGGGCGTAGTCGGCGTACTGCACCGGCAGCGGGGGCAGGGCACGGCCGTCGTAGAGCGCGCCCAGGTCCTCGACCAGCACGCCCATCGACCAGCCGTCGAGCGCGATGTGGTGGATCACCAGGACCAGCACGTGCTCGTCCGGGGCCACCCGCAGCAGCAGGACGCGGATCGGCACCTCGGCGGCGAGGTCGAACGGCCGGGCGACGAACTCGTCGATCACCGCCCGGGCCGGCTCGCCGGCGGCGAGGTCGCGGACGGTCAGCGGCACCTCACCGACCGGCAGCACCCGCTGGACCGGCACGCCGTCCACCTCCGGCAGCACGGTGCGCAGCACCTCGTGCCGGGCCGTGAGCCCGCGCAGGGCCTCGGCCAGCGCCTGCTCGTCCAGCCCGCCGCCGATCCGCACCGCGGTGGGCACGTGGTAGGCCGGGTTGCCGGGCGCGAAGCGGTCGAACAGCCACATCCGCTGCTGGGCGAAGGAGAGCGGCAGCGGGAGGGCGCGGTCCGCCGGGACGACCGGCGGCAGCGGCGCGGGGACGCCGTCCGCCGGGCCGCCGTCGGCCCCGGCGCGCAGCCGCTCGACCAGCTCGGCCTGGGCGGCCACCGTGACGGCGGCGAACAGCTCGCGCAGTCGCAGCTCCACACCGAACTCCGCGCGCAGCGCGCCGACCAGCCGGTTGGCCAGCAGCGAGTGGCCGCCGAGGAGGAAGAAGTCGTCCAGCACGCCGACCTCGGGCCGCTCCAGCAGGTCCCGCCAGATCGCGGCGATCGCGGCCTCGGTGCCGGTGCGCGGGGCGAGCACCTCGGACGGCCCGTCGGGGGCGGCCGGCTCGGGCAGCGCGGCCCGGTCGACCTTGCCGTTGGGGGACAGCGGCAGGACCGTCAGCTCCGTCCACAGCGCGGGGACCAGGTGGCCGGGCAGCCGCTCGCGCAGCCAGGCGGCCAGCTCGGCGCCGGACACGGGCGCGGCGGCGACCCAGTAGGCGGCGAGCCGCCGGTCGCCCGGGGCCGTCTCGCGGGCCACCACGATGGCGTCGGCCACCGCCGGGTGGCCCAGCAGCACGCCGGTCACCTCGCCCGGCTCGACCCGGAACCCGCGGATCTTGACCTGGTGGTCGGCCCGGCCGAGCAGCTCCAGCTCGCCGTCGGGCCGGCGGCGGGCCAGGTCGCCGGTGCGGTAGAGGCGCTCGCCCGGCACCCGGGGGTACGGGTGCGGCACGAAGCGCTCGGCGGTCAGACCGGGACGGCCCCGGTACCCGCGGGCCAGCCCCTCGCCCGCCACGCACAGCTCGCCTGGCACCCCGGCGGGCACCGCGCGCAGTAGCCCGTCGAGCACCAGCAGCCGCTGGTTGGCCAGCGGGTGCCCGTACGGGACCGGGGCGGTCGGGTCGGCGTCCTCGGGCACCCGGTACTCGTTGTTGCAGAAGGCGGCCTCGGCCACGCCGGCGGAGTTGACGACCTCGCAGCCGGGCGCGGCGGCGCGCAGCCGCGCGGGCAGTGCGGGCGGCAGCACGTCGCCGCCGACCATGGCGCTGCGCAGGCTGCCCAGGGACAGGCCGTGCTCCTCGGCGGCGGCCAGCATCGCCTCCGTCCCGGCCGGCCCCATCGACCAGACGGTGACCTCGTGGCGGGCGACCAGCTCGGCCCAGTGCCGGGGGTCGCGGGCCGACTCCGGCGCGGGGAAGACGGCGGCGGCGCCGACCACCAGGGGGGCCAGGCAGTCGTGCACGGCCGGGTCGAAGCTCGGCGAGTGCAGGGCGATCATCCGGTCGCCGGGCGCGAAGCCATGGGTCAGGGCCAGCCCGGCGAAGGTGTTGAGGATGGCGCGGTGGGTGACGGCGACGCCCTTGGGACGCCCGGTGGAGCCCGAGGTGTACACCAGGTAGGCCAGGTTGGCCTCGCCGGCGCCGGTGACGCCGTCCTCCCCGGGGAACTCGGGCGCGTCCCGCGCGATCTCCTCCAGCAGCAGCACCTCGGTGCCGGCCGGCAGCGCGCCGACGGTGGAGCGGTTGGCGAGCACCACACCCGGCCGGGCGTCGTCGATCATGAAGGCGAGCCGGTCGGCCGGGTAGGACGGGTCCAGGCCGAGGAAGGCGCCGCCGGCCCGCAGCGTGCCCAGCATGCCGGCGCTGAGCCTGGCGCCGCGCTCCAGGCAGAGCGCCACCGGCACCTCCGGCCCGACGCCGCACTCCCGCAGTCGGTGGGCGATCCGGCCCGCCCAGGCGTCCAGCTCCCGGTAGGTGAGGGAGCCGGTGGCGTCGAGCACCGCGACCGCCTCCGGCGCCTCGGCCGCCCGGCGGGCGAACAGCCGGTCCACCCGCAGACCGGCCGGGAACTCGGCGTCGGTGTCGTTCCAGCCGTGCAGCTCCCGGGCCAGCTCCTCCGGGGTGAGCATCGGCAGCTCGGACAGCCGGGTGCCCGGCGCCCGTACGGCGGCCTCCAGCAGGGTGGTCCAGTGGCCGAGCAGCCGGGCCACCGTCGGCGTGTCGAAGAGGTCCCGGGCGAACTCGGCGAAACCGGTGAAGCAGCCCTCCTCCTCGGTGAGTTGGAGGTCCAGGTCGAGGTGCGCGCTGTCCCGGGGGACGGCCACCGGCTCGACGGCCAGCCCGGACAGCGCGGGCGTGGCGGCCGGTGCGTTCTGGAGCACGAAGCCGACCTGCGCCAGCGGGTTGCGGGAGAGGTCGCGGCTGGGCGCCAGCTCCTCGACCAACCGGTCGAAGGGCAGCTCGTGGTGCTCGAAGGCGTCCAGCGCGGTGCCCCGCACCCGCTCCACCAGGTCGGCGAAGCTCGGGTCGCCGGTCAGCGAGGTGCGCAGCAGCACCGTGTTGACCAGCGCGCCGACCAGCAGCTCCGTACCCGGGGCGCGGGTGGCCGGCCCGGTCGCCACCACGACCTCCTCGGCGCCCGCGTGCCGGGCCAGCACCGCCTGGAAGGCGGCCAGCAGGACCATGAACGGGGTCGCCCCCGCGGCTCGGGCGAGGTCGCGCACGGCCTGCGAGGCGGCCGCGTCCAGCCGTACCGGCACCGTGGCGCCGCGGAAGCTGCGCACCGCCGGGCGCGGCCGGTCGCCGGGCAGTTCCAGGGCCTGCGGCGCCCCGGCCAGCCGCTCGCGCCAGTGGGCGAGCAGCCGGTCGCCGAGGCCGCCGTCCAGCACGGCCTGCCGGGCGGCCACGTGGTCGGCGTAGCGCAGCGGCAGCTCGGGCAGCCGGGCCGGGCGCCGCTCCGCGGACGCGGCGTAGCCCTCGGAGAGCTCGGACATCAGCAGGCCGAAGGACCAGCGGTCCACCACGATGTGGTGCAGCACGACCACCAGCAGGTGCTCCTGCGGCCCGAGGGCGATCAGTTCGGCCCGCAGCAGCGGCCCCTTGGCCAGGTCGAAGGGCTGCTCGGCGAGCCGGGCGGCCAGCCGGCGTACCTCGGCCTCGTCGGCGCCGGCGGCCTCGGTGGTGCCCAGCTCGAAGACGCGTCGGGGCAGCACCAGTTGGACCGGGACGCCGTCGCGGGCCGGGAAGACGGTGCGCAGCGCCTCGTGCCGGTCGACCAGCCGCTGGAACGCCTGCCGGAGGTGGTCGACGGCCACCGGTCCGCGCAGCCGCAGGGCCGCGGCGGTGTTGTAGACGCCGCTGGGGCCCTCCAGCCGGTCGATCAGCCAGAACCGGCGCTGGGCGGCGGAGACCGGCAGCACCTCGGCGGTGCGGGGGGCGGGGGCCACGGGGTGCTCCTTCTCGGAGGTGGGGACGGGGGTGCTCGGGGCGCTCGGGGTGCGGGGGGCGGCGGTCACAGCTCCCCGCCCATCAGCTCCGCCAGCTCCTCGGCGGACAGGTCGTCGAAGCCGGCGCCGTCGGCCGGGACGCTCTCGCGCACCGGCGCGGCCGCCTCGGGCTGCTCCTCCGCGGCCGGGGCGCGGCGCACCGCCTCGGCGTACTCGCCCAGCACCGGCGCCTCGAACAGCGCCCGGACGGGCAGGTCGCGGCCCAGGGCCTCGCGGACGCCGGCGGTGACCTGGACGGCGAGCAGGGAGTGGCCGCCGAGGTCGAAGAAGTTGTCGGACAGGCCGATCCGGGACACGCCCAGGGTGGTGCTCCAGAGCTCGGCGAGCGCCCGCTCGGTGTCGTCGCGGGGCGCGAGCAGCGCGGTCGAGGCGGTGGACCAGTCCGGCGCGGGCAGCGCCGCCCGGTCGAGCTTGCCGTTGGCGGTCAGCGGCAGCGCGTCCAGGGTGACGAAGGCCTCCGGGACCATGTACTCCGGCAGCCGCTCCCGCAGGCGGGCGCGGAGCAGGGGCACCAGGCTGCGGGCGGCGCGGCCGCGGTGCGGGTCGTTCGCCCAGTGCGGCCAGGGGAGGCCCCGGTCGTCCCCGGCGGGCGGCAGCGCGCTGTGCGGCGCGGCGCCGTCCGGGCGGAAGGCGGCGTCGAAGCGGCCCAGCGGGTCGCCGGACGCCCAGCTGAACTCCACGGTGTGGCCGAGCTCCTCGGCCAGCTCGCGCAGCTCCTGCGGGTCGACCGGGTCCTGCTCGGCGGCACCGGCGGCACCGGCGGCGTCGTCGGGCCGGACGGCCTCGTCGGCCCGCGCGGTACTGGCGGCGAGCCGCGCGGCGGTCCGGGCGTCGGCGTGCACCCGGGCGTTGGGGATGCCGGTGACCACCAGCGGGGAGCCGTCGAGCAGGGCCCGGAGGCCGCCGCCGGTCCACGGCACCACGCGCTCCGGCGCGGCGTCCGGTCCGGTGCCGGCCGGCTCGGCGCCGCCCGCCTCGGTTCCGGCCGCCTCCGTGCCGGCCGCCTCGGTGTCGAGGTGCAGCACCACGTCGTAGCGGTAGCGGGTCATCTCGTTGCGGTCGCGCCCGGGCTTGGGCAGCACCTCCACCCGGCCGATCCGCGGGATCTCCCGGCGCAGCGCGGTGAAGAAGCGCGGGTCGAGCAGCAGCTCGTCCTCCTGCCGGACGGCCTGCCGGACCTGCCGGGCCAGCTCGGCGTCCGTCGCCCCGGCCGCCGGGCCCGCGCGGAGGACCGACACCGTGAAGGCGTCCAGCAGTGCCAGGTGCCGGACGTCGCCGACCACGATCCGCCCGCCCGGGGCGAGCAGCGCGGCGGCCCCGCGGAGGACCTCGACCAGGTAGCCCGCGCTCGGCAGGTACTGGGCGACCGAGTTGACGACGACGGTGTCGAAGCCGTCGCCCGCCAGCCCGTCCAGCTCGTGACCGGCCCGGCGCAGCACCCGGACGTGCTCCCAGTGCTCGGGGAGGTGGCGGCGCACGTGCGCGACGGCGCTGTCCGACAGGTCGAGGGCGGTGTACCGCTCGCAGTCGCCGGCCAGTCGGAAGAGCAGCAGGCCGGTGCCGCTGCCGATCTCCAGGACCCGGCGCGGCCCGGTGCGCCGGATCAGCGCGACGGTGGACTCCACCCAGCGCCGCATCTCCTCGGCCGGTATCGGCTCGCCGGTGTAACTGCTCGTCCAGCCGCGGATGTTGAAGGTCGGATCGGAGCCCGCCACCTGCTCGTAGTGCTCGTAGGCGGTGTCGAAGACGGTCCGCCACTCGGCGACCTGCTCGGCGTCGGCCGCGTCGTGCCCGGCCCGCGGCTCCTGCCGCGCGCCCGCCGACTCCTCGGGGACGAGGTAGGCCACCAGCCCGGGGCCGCCGCCGGGCGCCTCGCGGGGCAGGACGGCCGCGTGCCGCACGCCCGGGTGGGCGCCCAGCTCCGCCTCGATCTCGCCGAGCTCCACCCGGTGGCCGCGGACCTTGACCTGCTGGTCGATCCGGCCGAGGTACTCCAGGGTGCCGTCCGGCAGCCGGCGGGCGAGGTCGCCGCTGCGGTACAGCCGTTCGCCGCCGCCCAGCGGGGAGGGGACGAAGCGTTCGGCGGTCAGGCCCGGGCGGCCCAGGTAGCCGCGGGCCAGGCCGGGCCCGCCGACGCACAGTTCGCCGGGCACGCCCGGCGGCACCGGTTCGCCGCGCCGGTCCAGCAGGTGCACCGCCAGGTCGGCCAGCGGGCGGCCGATCACGCTGCCGGGGGCGGACAGCCCGGCCGGGTCGAGCGGGTGCGCGGTGACGTGCACCGTGGTCTCGGTGATCCCGTACATGTTGACGAGCCGGGGGCCGTCCGGGTGCCGGGCGGCCCAGCCGCGCAGCGCGCCCGGCTCCAGGGCCTCGCCGCCGAACACCACGTGCCGCAGCGCGAGCGGCCGGTCGGCCGGACCGCGGGGCGCCGCCTCGTCGGCGTCCGCGAACTGCCGGAAGGCGGTGGGCGTCTGGCTGAGCACCGTGACGCCCTCGGCGCGCACCAGGGCGAGGCAGGCGGCGGGGCTCTGCCGGGCCTCCTGCGGCACCACGGCGATCCGGCCGCCGTGGAGCAGCGCGCCCCAGATCTCCCAGACCGAGAAGTCGAAGGCGGCGGAGTGGTAGAGCGACCAGACGTCCTCCGGGCCGAACGGCACGTCCGCCGAGGCCGCCTCGAAGAGCCGCAGCACGTTGGCGTGGGTGAGCAGCGCGCCCTTGGGACGGCCGGTGGTGCCGGAGGTGTAGATCACGTACGCGAGGTGGTCCGGGTGCGGCGCCACCGGTTCCAGTGGCCGCTCCTCCGAGAGCCGGTCGGTGGGCGTCTGGTCGGTGGGCGCCTGGTCGACCGCCAGCACCGGGACGCCGTCCGCCGCCGAGGCGTGCCCGGGGTCGGCGACCAGGGCCACCGCGCCGGAGTCGGCGAGGGTGTAGGCCCGCCGGTCGGCCGGGTGGCGGGGGTCGAGCGGGACGTACGCGCCGCCGCTCTTCAGGATGCCCAGGATGCCGGTGACCAACCGGACGGAGGGCTCCACACAGATCGCCACCCGGCTCTCCGGGCCCACGCCCAGCTCGCGCAGCCGCCGGGCCAGCGCGTCCGAACGGCGGTCCAGCTCCGTGGCGGCGACCAGGGCGCCGGCCCGCTCGGCGAGCAGCCGTCGGCGGGAGACCGGGCGGGTCATCAGCAGTTCGATGGTGCCGGACTCGACGTCGGCCGCGACGGCTGCGGCGCCGAGCGAGCCGATCACGGTCAGTTGGAGGGCGATCCAGAACGGGTGGGTGAGCCCGGCGCCGAGCAGTCCGGGGTAGCTGGCGATGGAGACGTCCCCGTTGGAGCCGCTGAAGGCCTTGAACGCGCCGGGCGGGGTGCGGCGTTCGCCGAACAGGTCGCCGGTCGGCACCGTCCCGGCGATCACCACGATCAGGGTCTCGAAGACGACCATGCCGAGGAGCAGGGAGAGCAGCATCCGGCGGCGCCGGTGCAGGGCGAGCCAGACCAGCGGGAGGCGGCGGTTGACGGTGCCCGGGTTCACGGCCGCTCCTCCGGCTCCGGCAGCCCGCCGTCGTTGCCGCGCTCCTCGGCCCCGACGGACCGGTAGAGGTCGAGGAAGGCCTCGTCCAGGCCCGCCTCCTCCACGGTCAGGTCGGCCACCGGCTGTTCGGCGAGCAGGGTGCGCACCGCCCCGACCACCTCGTCCGGCGGCACCAGCAGCTCGACCCGCGGGCCGTCCCAGCGCGGGGACCACCGCTCGGCGGTGCCGAGCGGCCGGGCGCCCCGACCGTCGTCGATCAGCAGCCGGACCCGGCGGGCCCGGGCCTGGCGCAGTTCGGCCACCGAGCGGACGGTGACCAGTCGGCCGTGGCGGACGATGGCGACCCGGCCGCAGGTCCGTTGCACCTCCGGCAGCACGTGGCTGGAGAGCAGGACGGTCCGGCCGGCCGCGGTCTCCTCGGCGAGAAGTTCGTAGAAGGTCTCCTGGACCAGCGGGTCGAGCCCCTCGCTCGGTTCGTCCAGTACCACCACCGGCGGCCGGTGCTGGAGGGCCTGGACGAGCCCGAGCTTCTGCTTCATGCCGCGGGAGTACTCCCCCACCGGCCGGGCCAGGTCGGCCCGGGAGAGCTTGAGCCGGTCGCACAGCTCGCGCCGGCGGGGGACCGGGGCGCCCTGGAGGGCGGCGAGCAGGTCGAGGGTCTGCTGCCCGGTGAGCTCGGGGTAGAGCCGCAGTTCGCCGGGCAGGTAGCCGATCGAGGGGGCGAGCAGGCCGTGGTCGGCCACCGGGTCCAGGCCGAGCACCCGGACCCGGCCGTCGCTGGGGCCGAGCAGGCCGACCAGGCAGCGCAGCGTGGTGGTCTTGCCGGCGCCGTTGGGGCCGAGCAGTCCGAAGACCTCGCCGGCCTCGACCGACACGTCCAGCCCTTCGATGCCGACGGTGTCGCCGTAGCGCTTGGTGAGCGCCCGCAGTTCGATCACCGGGCCCGC
This sequence comes from Kitasatospora sp. NPDC036755, assembly GCF_040636595.1. Lineage (NCBI taxonomy): Bacteria > Bacillati > Actinomycetota > Actinomycetes > Kitasatosporales > Streptomycetaceae > Kitasatospora > Kitasatospora sp. NPDC036755. Next base: position 8,217 of record NZ_JBEZUT010000193.1, on the reverse strand, counting down.
GTGCCCGGTGCTCCGGCGGTCGACGGCTGGATCCGGCTTCCCGGGCATGGCCACCTCCTGTGACGGCTGTGCCGCGGCGACGGTGCGCTCCGGCGCCGCCGGCTGCGTCCGACATCCAAGCGCGGCCGGCCGGGCGAGTCCAGGGACGCGCCCGGACCGCTCCGGGGCTCACCCCTTGCACACGCCCAACGGCACCAGCCGGGCGACCTGCCGGGCGAGCCCGGCGGCCTCGGTGACGGCGGCCACCGCGTCGACGTCCTTGTACGCGGCCGGGGTCTCCTCGGCCAGGGCCCGCCAGGAGGCCGGCCGCACCGCGATCCCCCGCGCCTCCAGTTCGTCCTTCAGCCGCTCGCCGCGCACGGTGCGCAGCGCCTGGTGGCGGCTCAGCACCCGCCCGGCGCCGTGGCAGGCGGAGCGGAAGGCCTCGTTGCCGGGCAGGCCGACCATGACGTACGAGGCAGTGCCCATGGTGCCCGGCACCAGCACGGGCTGTCCGGCCGCTGCGAGGTCGGCGGGCAGGTCGGGGTCGCCGGGCGGCAGTGCCCGGGTGGCGCCCTTGCGGTGCACGCACAGGGTCCGGGGTTCGCCGTCCACCTCGTGGGTCTCCAGCTTGGCGAGGTTGTGCGAGACGTCGTAGACCAGTTCCAGTCCGACGCCGAGCGCGGTCGCGAAGGCGCGGCGGGCCGCTTCGGAGAGCAGCTGCCGGTTGGCCCGGCCGTAGTTGGCGGCGGCGGTCATGGCGCCCAGGTAGGCGCGCCCGCGTGGGGAGTCGACCGGGGTGCAGGCGAGTTGGCGGTCCGGGAGCTCGATCCGGTAGCGGTGCAGTTCGCGGTCCATGGCGCGGACGTGGTCGGTGCAGATCTGGTGGCCGAGGCCGCGAGAGCCGCAGTGGATCATGACGCAGACCTGGTCCGGCCGCAGTCCGAAGGCGGCGGCGGTCCACTGGTCGTGGACCCGGTCGACGGCCTGCACCTCCAGGAAGTGGTTGGCCGAGCCGAGACTGCCGACCTGCTGCAGCCCGCGCTCGACGGCCCGGGTGCTCACCTCGCCGGGGGCCGCGCCGGCCAGCACGCCGCCGTCCTCGCAGCGCTCCAGGTCGCGCGGCACGCCGTGGCCGTGCTCGACCGCGTAGCGGGCGCCGCCGAGCAGGAGCTCGTCCAGTTCCCCCGGTCCGGACAGCCGCCACAGGCCGCCCCGGCCGAGGCCGCGCGGGACGGTGCGGTCCAGCAGGTCCATCAGGCGGCCGATCCGCTCCGCGTCGAGTTCCTCCCGGCTCACGCCGGCGGCCAGCAGCCGGACCCCGCAGGAGATGTCGAAGCCCACCCCGCCGGGTGAGACCACCCCGCCCCGGTCGACGTCGGTGGCGGCGACCCCGCCGATCGGGAAGCCGTAGCCCCAGTGCACATCGGGCATCGCGAAGGAGGCGCGGACGATCCCGGGCAGCGTCGCCACGTTCGCGACCTGTTCCAGCGCCTTGTCTCCGGCGGCCTGCGGCAGCAGCGCACCGTTCGCGAAGACCACGCCGGGCACCCGCATCGGCGGGCGCGGCTCGATCCGCCAGCGGTGCCGGCCCGCCTCGGTCAGTGCGATCTCCACCTCGCTCACCAGCTCCCGCTGCTCCGGTCCGCCCGGCCCGGGCCCGCGGTGCCCGGGGCCGCGGTGCCCAGGGCCGCAGTGCCCCGGTCCGTACGGCCCGGGTCCGCCGCGACCGGGGCCGGTTCAGACGTCCACGGTGACCCGGCAGGTCCAGCCGTCCGGCCCGGCACTCAGGTCCAGGTCGTGCAGTGAGACGGCCTTGGGCACGGCGCCGACCAGCGCGGCGGTGGCGGCGTCGGCCATCGTGAAGCGCACCTCCACCCGGCGGGCGCCCTCCAGGCCCTCGATCGGGCCGACCGCCACCGCCACCGGCAGCTCGCCGTCGGCGTCCATCCGGTAGACGACCTCCTCCAGGACGCCCACGAGCAGGTCCGGGTCGCTCGCCGCGAGGACGGTGCAGACGCGCTCGCCGACGGTCCGCGCGTCCGTCAGGTCGACGAAGCCGCCGACCACGGCGCGCACCAGCTCGCCGATGCAGCCCTCGGCCGTCGGCGCCCAGGCCTCGACCCTCAGGTCGGCCGTGTGCGGCACGCTCCGGTGGCCGACCGCGGACCGGCCCGCGAGCTCGCGTCCGTCCACGGGCGACGCCTCCCGCGACTCCTTGCCGTCTCTCCTCCAGCGTCGTCCCCGGGGGCGCCCGGCGGCAAGTCCGGGTCAGCTCCCGAGGGTGGCGAGGTAGGCGGCGGCCAGCTCGGGGGTGGCCAGCCAGGCGGCGTGGTCGCTCGGCTCGGCGTAGGTGTTGGCGAGCCGGCGGCCGACCTCGGGGTACCGCGCGGCCGCCGCGAACACCCCTTGGAGGTGGTCCGGAACGGTCAGCATCGAGGCGGTGAACTCCACGCTGTGGCGGGCCTGCTGCTGCCAGAACCGCTCGGCGGTGCGGCACATCCAGTCGGCCGTGTACGGGGCGTCACCGTGCTCGACGACGGCCCGGCGGTAGGCCTCGGCGGCCCGGGCGGCGTTGTTGGCGCCCTGCCCGGTGATCGGGTCGGTCACCACCACCGCGTCGCCGAGGCCGAGCACGTGGACGGCGTCCACGCCCGAGCCGAGCTCCGCCACCGGGTGCCGGACCACCGGCGTGACCGCGCCGAACAGGCCGGCCCCGGCGTCGGTCGGCTCGGCCTGCGTCCAGAGCTCCGCCTCCCAGGGCAGGTACTCGCCCAACAGCGCGCGGATCCGGTCCAGTTGGACGTCGGGCGGCGGGGCGTCGCCGAACGCGTCCAGCGGGCCGCCGGGCAGTGCCTCCCAGAGCAGGATGTCGCAAGGGCCGGAGAGGGTGAGCGCCGGCTGCAGGTACAGCTCGCCGAGGCCGGGCAGGGCGTTCATCCGGGCCCTCGGCCCGGCCGCCGGGTCCGGCGAGCCGACGCCGTGGGCGTACAGGCAGGACAGCGCGCGCTGCGGCCGGTCGAAGGGCGAGCGGCCGGCGTCGCGTTCGAAGATCCCGGACAGGCCGCCGCGGCCGGCCGCGACCACGGTCAGCTCGTGCCGGCGGGCCAGCTCGCGCAGCCCGCCGCGGTCCAGCGTGCGGTACTCGATCTCGCCGCCGCGCTCGGCCAGCAGCTCCAGCCAGCCGGCCAGCTTGAGCCGCTGGTCCACCGACTGGGCGGGCTCGTCCAGCGTCATGGTGTACTCCAGCGCGCGCACGCCCGGGGGCGCCGCCAGCACCGCCTCCACCGAGGAGACGGCCGGTGCCCGGTCCGCCCAGAGGTCCAGCCCGGCCGCCGCCTCGATCCGCAGCGCGGGGCCGAACATCGCCTGGGTGGACAGCACCCGGCCGCCGCGCAGCTGCTCCGGGGTGCGCTCGGCGACCAGTGTCACCCGGTACCCGTCCGCCACCAGCCCGAGCGCGAGCTGGAGGCCGGCCTGGCCCGCTCCGACAACGGCGATCCGGCGCAAGGCTGCCTCCCGGTGATCTGCTGATGGCCCGTCAAGCAGGCACAGTAGTCGAGCGGGAGCGCTCCGGACACCGGTGCGGGCACACCGGTTCGGCGGCCGCGGCGGCGTCCGGTTCGCGCCGCCGGCGGACCACCGGCCCGGGTGCCCGCCCGGACCGGGTCAGCCGCGCAGGTGCGCGGTGAGCACCTCCACCACGTCGGCGGTCCGGTCGGCCAGGTAGAAGTGCCCGCCCGGGAAGACCCGCAGGTCGAAGGCGCCGGTGGTGTGCTGCTCCCACCCGCCGACCTGGTCCACGGTGGCCCGGTCGTCGCTCTCCCCCACCAGCGCGGTGATCGGCGCCGACACGGTCGCGTCCGGGGCACTGCAGTAGGTCTCGACGGCGGTGTAGTCGGCCCGCAGGCTCGGCAGGATCAGCTCGCGCAGGCCGGGGATGGCGAGCACCCGGTCGTCCGTGCCCCCGAGCTCGGAGATCTCGGCGAGCAGCTCGTCGTCCGGCAGTTGGTGGATCCTGCTGGTCCGGCGCAGCGAGGGCGCGCGGCCGGCCGAGACCACGAGCCGGTCCGGCCCCTTCACGCCGTCGCGCTCGAAGCACCGGGCGGTCTCGAAGGCGACGGACGCGCCCATGCTGTGGCCGAAGAACGTGAGCGGCCGGTCCGCCCACTCCCGCAGCTCCCGGGCGAGGTGCTCGGCGAGGGCGGTCACCGAGGAGACCACGGGCTCGGCGATGCGGTTCTGCCGGCCCGGGTACTGGACGGCCAGCACGTCGGCGTGCGGCGCCAACGCGTTGGCGTACTCCAGGTAGTAGCTGGCCGCGCCACCGGCGTGCGGGAAGATCACGATCCGGGCGGGCGCGGAGTCGGACGGGTTGAACCTGCGGAACCACGGATTGTCGACGACGGCGCTGCTGGACATGCGGGGTGAGGCCTCTCTCCGGGACGAACTCTGCCGGCCCCAGTCTGGCAGTGCCGGGCCCGCCCGCGGGGCGATGTGACGATCATGCGCCACAGCGGGCCGGTTCCCGACCGTGGGCCCCGGGGCGCCGCGGTGGCACGATGGCCGCATGAACGAGCCCGAGGACTGGATCACCGTCGCCGCGTACGAGAACCTGCCCGGTCGCCCCGCCGTCGGAGCCTCCGTCCGCGCTTGACTGCGCGACCGGGGCATCGACTGGATGCCGTTCGCCGTGGACGCGGTGCGCGCGGACCTGGTCTGCGGGCGCGGCCCGGACGGCCGTTGGCGCGGCTGGTTCGACGTCCGGGTCCGCGCCGACGCCCTGCGCCGCCTCGGACTCCACCCCGAGCAGCCGTCGGCGGCCGTCACCGGCGCGTCCCCGCCCGGCTGGTGGCACGCGGCCGCCGAGCGCCGGGCCTACCGCTGACGGCCGGCGGCGGGGCCGAAGCGCACCGTCTCGGCCCGGGACCGGGAGACGGCGTCCAGCAGCAGCACGGACGAGGCCTCGGGTGTCGGCATCGGGCCGCCGGAGCGCACGTGCCGGGTGAAGGCCGCCAACAGGCGCTCCAGGCCCCGGCGGTGGCGGGCGAAGACCCGGGTGGAGGCGTGCCGGCCGCGGGCCCGCTGGCCGTCCAGCGCGGTGGCGGCGCCGACGTCCAGCAGCACCAGGTGCAGTTCGCGGCCCCCGCGGCCCGCCTCCCGGGCGAGCCAGCGCCGCATCCAGGCGCGGCTGCCGCAGTCGTGCACCAGCAGCGGGCCGCCGTCGCGCACCGAGGAGCGCAGCAGCCGGAAGTGCTCCAGCCGGGCCCACGGCCGGTACACCGCGTACGGCAGGGCGGCGGGCATCACCGCCTCGCAGGCCTCGTGCACCGTCCGCGGGTCCACGGCCCGCACCGCCGCCCCGGACCAGCGCCGCAGCAGCGTGCTCTTCCCGGCACCCGGCAGCCCGGACACCACCACGACGGCGCCGGCCGGGTAGACGGCGACGAACCCCGCCCCGGCCTCGCCCCGCAGGTCGACCACGCCGCGCGGCGCCACGACCGCGTCCACCCCGCTGTCCACCGGCCCGATCCCCCCGTCCACGTCCGACCGGGAACCCTAACAACAACCCCCGGCCGGGGTGTCCGGGGCCCCGGCCCACCGTGGTGCGTCCGTGGGGCCGGCATCCACTAGGCTGACGCCCCGTCGGACAGGAGGCGGGCCATGGCGGAGGCGGCTCCGACGTACACCGCGCTGGTGCTGGACGGGCTGGCGCGCGATCCCGGGCGGGTGGCGATCCGGTTCGGGGACGGCGCGTGGACCGGGCGGCAGTGCCTGGACCTGGTGCACCGCACCGCCCGGGCCCTGGAGCGGGCCGGGCTGGGGCCCGGGGACGGGGTGACGGTGCTGGCCGGGAACCGGCCGGAGGCCCTGCTGGTGCGGCTGGCCGCGAACCTGCTGGGCTGCCGGGTGGCGATGCCGTTCCCGGACGGGCCGGTCGCGGAGCAGGTGGCGCTGGCGGAGTTCGCCGGGACGTCCGCGCTGGTCTTCGACCCGGTCCGGTGCGCGGCGGCGGCCGCCGGGATCGCACGGGCCGTGCCCGCCGCCCTCCTGCTCTCGCTGGGGCCGTCGCCGCTCGGGCTCGGCACGGACCTGCTGGACCTCGCCGCGGCCCGTTCCCCCGCCCCGTTCGAGCCCCGCGGCCGCCCCGAGGACGTGATGGCGGTGCGGTTCACGGGCGGCACCACCGGGCGCCCGAAGGGGGTGCTGCGCCGGTTCGGGCGGCCGCCGCGCCCGCCGCTGCTGTCCGGCTCGGTCTTCCTGCTCTGCACCCCGCTCTGCCACGGCGGCGGCACCACGGCGGACCTTTCGCTGGCCGCGGGCGGCACGGTGGTGATGCAGGACGGCTTCGACGCCGGGGCCGTGCTGGCGGCGGTCGAGCGGCACCGGGTGTCCCGGACGTACCTGCCGCCGCACCTGCTCTACCGGCTGCTGGACCACCCGCTGCTGCCCACGACCGACACCGGCAGCCTGCGCCGGATCGGCTACACCGGCTGCGCGGCCTCCCCGCGGCGCCTCGCCGAGGCGACCCGCCGACTGGGCCGGGTGCTGCACCAGACCTACAGCCTGACGGAGTGCGGTCCGGTCGCGCGGCTGGGCCCGGACGAGCACCTGGCGCCGCGGCTGCTGACCACCGCGGGCCGCCCGTTCCCGGACACCCTGCTGCGCGTCGTGGACGAGGACGGTACCGAGCTGCCGCCGGACCGGACCGGGGAGATCCGCGTCCGCACCCCGACCGCGATGGCCGGCTACTGGCGTGACCCGGAGCTGACCGAGCGGGTGCTGCGGGACGGCTGGCTGCACACCGGCGACCTGGGCAGCCTGGACCCGGCCGGCTATCTGACGGTGGCCGGACGGCGGGACCCGATGGCGATCGTCGAGGGGCACAATGTGTTCCCCCGCGAGATCGAGGAGCCGCTGCGCACCCACCCGGAGGTCCGCGAGGCGGTGATGTTCACGACCACCGACCCGGACCGTCTGGAACGGGTGCACGCCGCCGTCGCCCTCGCCCCCGGCTCCCGGCTGACGGCCGAGCAGCTGCACCGCTGGGGCCGGGCGCGCGGGCTCGGCCGGTGCGCCCCGGACACGCTCCTGCTGCTCCCCGCGATCCCGCTGAACGGTCTCGGGAAGCCGGACCTCGACGCCCTGCGGGCTCAGGTGGGCGACGGAAGCATACGGGCGACCGCCACCGCGGGGGCGCGCGACGGGGCTTGACGCCCCCTCCAGTGCTTCGAGCGCCTACGCGGGCAACCTCTTCCGCGCCACCCGGCGGGAAGAACCGTCCGTGGGCACTCGACCGGGCGGCCCGACCTGCCGACACATCCCCGGCAGCGTCGTGCACATCGGTGCGGGCCGCACCGTCCCCCCAGGAGGCACTCCCTTGACCTGGCTTCGCGTCCTGACCGCACTGGGCATCCTCGCCGTGGCGGCCAGTGCCCTGATCGTCTTCGCCCTGTGCACGTCCACCTCCCGGAGCGAGCGTGCCGCGAAGGAGGCGCCGCCGGACCTCCGGGCCGACGCCGAGGGCAGCGGCCTGTTCCAGCGGATGGGCGGCGACACCTGACCGGCCGGTCCGGACGGCGACGGCCACCGTCACCCGGACCTTCCGCACTCGGCTTCGGTGCCCCGCCGGCCCGGTGCCCCACCAGGGGCCCGCGAGGGATCAGTGCCCCACCAGGGGCCCGCGAGGGATCAGTGCTCCGCCATGTCGTCGGGTCGGACCTCGATGTGGTCGCCCGCGAGGTCCACCGCGACCCGGTGCTCCATCCCCAACGACTCCAGGAACTTCACCGGCAACTGCACCCGACCACCACGGTCCAGCATCACGTACTCACGCTCGTTGACCGACTCCTCACCATGCTCGTCCGTCACCATGCGCCGCAACACCTCACTCGCCGTCCGACCGTCCCGGATCGCCACCGTCCGACGCACCTCACCCGCCACCATCGGATCATGCGTCACGATCACCACCGTCGCCCCCAACTCCCGGTTCACCGTACGGAACGACTCGAAGATCACCCCCGCCGTCTCCGAATCCAACTCACCCGTCGGCTCGTCCGCCAACAACACCGGCGGATCGTTCGCCATCGCCACCGCGATCGCCACCCGCTGCTGCTGACCACCCGACAACTCACCCGGCTTCCGACGCGCCAGATCCCCGATCTCCAACGCCTCCATCAACTCCGCCACCCGCACCGCCCGCGCCCGCGCCCCACCCCCACCCGAACGACGACCCCG
>NZ_JBEZUT010000192.1:0-16594 GCF_040636595.1 Kitasatospora sp. NPDC036755 | reverse complement strand
GGGCCGGAGGAGATCCGAGAGGTCTCCCCCGACTTCCGCCCTCCCCACCTTCACCACGACAACCGAGACGAACAGATGGAGCTCGCGCGATGGCGGTCTTGTGCCCGCGCCCGGTCGCGGTGGAGGCTGGCGGCCGTCCCGATCGGTCGACGCCCTGGAGGTCCGGTGCCGTCCCTGTTCCGCATGCTCGACCTGCACGAGACCGTGGAGCGCGAACGGCAGCACCCGGGCGGGCGGCTGTTCGTCTCCGACTACAACGGCGGCCACCCCTTCGTCGCCGACTACCTCGGCCCGCTCGCCGACACCCCGCCGTACCTGCTCGGCGACGTCACCCGGTACTCGGCGATCGACGAGGACCACGCGCTGCGGACCAAGATCGCCCGGTTCCACAGCGCCTACGACGAGGTGGAGCACGGGCCGGGGCAGGTGATCCCGGCGGGCGGCTCCAGCAGCCTGCTCGGCACCTTCTGCACCTGGCTGCACCTGAACGGCGTGCGGCGCGTCCACTACCTGCCGCCGGTCTACTACAAGTTCGCCTACTTCTTCCGGAAGTTCGGCGTCGAACCGGTCCGGGTGAGCGAGCTGCACGCCCGACAGCCGGGATTCGCACCGGAGTTGCCCGAGGAGCGGACGGTCCTCCTGCTCACCGATCCGCTCTGGTACGCCGGGCAGCCCGTCCCGGCCGAGGTGATCGAACGGATCGGCGCGTGGCAACGGGCCACCGGGTCACTGGTGTTCGTGGACGGCACCTTCCAGTACCTGCGCTGGGACGGCGGCCGGCGCGAGGAGAGCGCCACCCTGCCGGCCGACCTCACGGTGCGGCTGGTGTGCCCCACCAAGTACCTGTCCATCCACGGCTACCGCTGCGCCCACCTGCTCGTCCCCGAGCGGCTGCGCGAGCCGCTCGCCGACCTCCACATCAACCTGCACGGGGACGTCACGCTCGCCGACCGGCTGTTCGCCCACCGCGCCGCCGACCTGATGCTCGACGGGGAGGGCAACCGGCGGCTGGTCGAGCACATCCGGGCCAACCACCGGCGGATCCTCCACAGCGGCGCACTGCGGGCCTCCGCGCCGGTGGACACCGGGTTCTTCCTGTTCGCCCGGGTCGCCGCCCCGGCCGACCGGCTGCTCGCGCTCGACGAGCGGCACTTCGAACTCACCGGCCACGAGGGGTTCGTACGGATCAACCTGCTGAACGAGGCGGCGCTGGACGGGCTGACGGCACTCAACCGGCCGACGGTGCCGGGCGGGCTGCCGGCGCCGGCCGGCTGATCTGGTCGCGGCGGTCCCACACGGCCTTGGAGATCCGGGCGAGCAGCCGGGCCGCCGGATCGGTGCGGTCCGTGCCGTCGGCGAGCGGGCCGGTGTAGCAGACGGCGATCAGATACGGCGGGCAGTCGGCCGACTGGACCAGGCCGACGCCGAGCCGGGTGCCGGGGAACCAGCCGTTCTTGAAGGCGATCCGGGTGTTGGCGGGCAGACCGGCGGCCAGGTCCACCCGGAACTCGTTGCACTCGAGGAGGGCGAGGAGTTCGGGCTCCTCGGCGAGCGAGCGCAGCAGCCGGACCAGGTCGCGGGCGCTCACCCGGTTGTGCACGCCCTGGGCGCGCGCCGCGTAGTCCTCGATTCCGCGCGGGGTGGAGCTGTGGGTGGCGCCGGCCCGGCGCCACACCTCGGTGACGGCCTGCTGGGTGGTGCGGGCCAGGCAGAGGTTGGTGGCCAGGTTGGAGGAGTGGGTGATCATCCGCTCGGCCAGCAACCGGAGCGGCACGTGGGTGCCGAGCAGTTCCCAGGGCAGCGGGTCGCTGTCCCAGTCCGGGTCGTTGCCGAACTCGCCGCCGACCACGGACTCGAAGCGGTTCACCACCGGCACTTCGGCGTCGAGGTTCACCCCGCCGCGGCACAGCGCGGCGAGCACCGCGACCTTCATCGTGCTGGCGGCGTCGTGAAGTTCGTCCGGGTTGTGGACGAACACCGGCTCCGCTTTTCCCGCCCAGGGGGCCACCACCACAGAGAGCATGGAGGAAGGGTAGGGGAGGCCGGGCCCGGAGCTCGACGGTTGCGCCGTACGACACGGGCCCGTCGCCGCTGTGACTGTCCGTCAGCAGCCGTCAGCTGCCGTCAACTGCCGGGCTGCGCTCCTTCGGGCTTCCGCAGCAGCCACTGGCCGGCCGTGCGGCGCGGCTGCCGCACGACCACGCGGCCGTGGCGCTTCGTGCCGACCAGCTCCACCCGCAGCACGACCGGCACGCCGGAGTCCGCCGCCCGCCGGTCGCTGACCCTGGCGAACTCCAGGGCCAGACCGTCGGTGTCGACCACGATGCCCGGACCGGTGATCAGCGTCAGGGTCTTGCCCTCCATGCCCAGGTCGATCCGCAGGGTGTCCTGGGTGATCACGGCCCGGGTGAAGTCGAGCGTCACGTCGCACCACTCCGTGAAGAGCTCCAGCCGGCGCGGCACCACCCAGCGCCCCTCCCGCCGGACCGGGCTCCACCGCTGGTCGATCCGCAGGACGTCCTTGACCTCCGCCACCACGCCGTCGGCGGAGACCGACACGGCCGGCAGGTCGGCGGTGAGCGCGGCCAGCTCACCGAACGTCCGGGCCGACAGGGCGGCCTCCAGGCGCTCGTCCAGCTCCTCCGCCGTCAGCCGGCCGTCACCCGCCGAGATCCGCAGCAGCTCGGCCACCCGGTCCCGGTCCGCGTGCGAGGCCCGCAGCCCGGGCTCCGGGCTGAGGCCGGAGCTGCTCCCGGCGGGCACGATCTCTCCCGGCATGCTTCCCGTCCTGAGTCCGACGATGGGATCCGCGCGGCGGGTCGGCGGCGCGGACACCGACTCACGATATATCGCGATAGGGGTTCCCGCCAGACCCGCCAGACCGCCGGCCCGGAGGACGGACCCGGGGGATCCCCGTCCTTTTCCACTCCTCCACATGGCAGCGCCCTGGACGGGGGCGTCCGATGGCCGCTCCTGTCCGAATCGGGACCTTCCCGCGCTTTCCGACTCCACACCCCGGAACGCACAAAAGCGGCGTCAATTCATAAACCCTCCATCGGCCCTGAAACGCCCACGGCCCGGTCGGCGGCGGATCCGGCCGGAAAAAACCCGGTCCCGGGGACTGCGCACGACCTGTACGCTGACCACACATTCGAACTGTGTCGAATCCGTTCGACTATTGATGAAATCGTGGGGGGAATCGGTGCGCAATCGCCGACTTGTGGTTCTCGCTGCCCTCGTGGCGGCCGGTGTCGGGATCACCTCGTCCGGAATCGCCCAGGCGGCCGCGCCCGCCCCGGCGCCCGGCTCGCCCGCCGCCTCCGTCGCCGGGATCGACGCGACGAAGAAGCTCCCGGGCAAGACCTTCACCAGCCCCGCCGCCAAGACGGTCGTCTCGAAGGCCGGTCAGCCGGCCGGCCAGGCGGCCAAGGCGCAGGGCGCGCCCGCCCAGGACGCGCCCGCCGCCCAGAGCGCCGCGAACCTCGGGATCGAGCTGGAGGCCTCGGCGTTCAGCGCCCACGGCTTCCAGCTCGCGACCCGGGTCACGTCCAGCGAATCCACCTCGGTGAACATGGTCATCGACTGGGGCGACGGCAGCAAGGCGTCGTACCCGATCGTCATCGGCACCAACGGCCCCGAGCTGCACTACGACAACCACCAGTACGTCGCCGCCGGTGCGTACACCATCACCGTCACGCTCTCGAACGGCGCGTCGACGGCCACGAACCAGCTCCCGGTGGTCACCGCCGGCGCCGAGTTCACGCCGCACGCCCCCGCCCGCCTGCTGGACACCCGCGAGGGCATCGGCGCCCCCAAGGCCAAGGTCCCCGCCCGCGGCACGGTGGCCCTGAAGGTCGGCGGCGCCTCCGGCATCCCGGCCGACGCCGCCGCGGTGGTCCTCAACGTCACCGTCACCAACACCTCGGGCTCGGGCCACATCTCGGTGGCGCCCACCCAGGACCTGGCCGAGAACGCCACGACCTCCAGCCTGAACTTCGTCCCCGGCCAGACCGTCCCGAACCTGGTGGTCGCCACGGTCGGTCCGGACGGCTACGTGTACCTGTTCAACTCGGACTGGGCGCCGGTCGACCTGCTCGCCGACGTCACCGGCTACTTCACGGCCACCACCGCCAGCGGCTACAAGTCGGTGCCGCAGACCCGCATCGTCGACACCCGCGAGGGCATCGGCACCGCCGCGGGCAAGGTCCCCGCGACGTCGAGCTTCGACGTGGCCGTGGCCGGCCGCAACGGGGTGCCGGCGAACGTCACCGCCGTGGCGCTCAACCTGACGGTCACCAACCCGCAGGCCGACGGCCACCTGATCGCCTACCCGGCCGGCCAGGCGGTCCCGACCACCTCCAACGTGAACTTCACCGCCGGCCAGACGGTGGCCAACGCGGTGATCGTGCCGGTCGGCCAGGACGGCAGGATCTCCGTGCGCAACGGCAGCTGGCTCCCGGCGGACGTCGTGGTCGACGTGGCCGGCTACTACACCCCCACCAGCCGGTCCGCCCTGGTCCCGCTGGTGGTGCCGGAGCGCGTCCTCGACACCCGCGAGACCACCCCCGACCGGACGGCCCGTCCGCTGCCGGGCCGCAGCTTCTTCGCGCTGGGGATGGAGGGTGACACCACCACCCCGCACGTCGAGGGCTGGGTGCTGAACACCACCGTCACCAACACCGCCGGGGCCGGCTTCCTCTCCGTGGACACCGACCCGAACTACTGGTCCGACTACCGGAACGGCACCGCGGCCGTCCCGCAGCGCCCGGTCTCCTCGACGCTGAACTGGACCGCCGGCGCGACCGTCCCGAACCTCGCCCAGACCCCGGGCGGCAAGGGCGGCATCATCGACTTCTGGAACCAGAGCTGGTCGAGCGCCGACCTGGTGGTCGACCTGCTCGGCTTCTACCAGTCGATCTGACGCACCGGAAGGCGTGAAGGCCGGGGCGGTGTTCCGTACGGAGCACCGCCCCGGCCCGTTCCCGCGGCCGCTTCGCGTCAGTTGACGAAGTAGCTGAACCCGACCGTCGCCGCGCTCATCCCGGCCGCGATCTCCCGCGTCAGCGACCCCTGACAGTTCGCCGCGGAGTACACGTCGACCGTCACGTCCGTGAGGTTCTGGACGAGCACCGGCGACACGGTCGGGTAACACCCCCGGGCCGGATTCTGGTGAGCCGCACCGTTCACCACCAGAACCCCCGTCGCTGCCTGTGCGGGCACGGCGAACGCGAGCACTCCGGCAGCGGCCAGCATCCCGACCGCGGCAATCCGACGACGCATGACTGTTCTCCTTTCCGAGGGCGCACAACGGGTAGGGGCGCCCTTCCGGAGCATGAATTCCCCCACCGCCCTGTTCATGTCAGGAAACCCGGCGCAAATCCCCCGAACCGACGACAGCACCCGGCCCGCCATTCGCGCCCGCCCGGCCGGGAGCGGAAAGTCGGACCGGCCGACTTCTCGTGCCCGGAGGGCCCTTCCGAGCCACTCCGGGAGGGCCGTCCGGGGCTTCGCCGCCGGGGTGTGCGGCGCTACGACCGCTCGGGGCGCCCCTCCCCGGCCGGGAGGGCGCGGACGGCGTCGGCGATCTCGGCGCGCAGCCGGTCGAGGGTGTGGTCGGGGCCGAGGATCATGCGGCGAAGCTGGGGCATGGCGAGGCTCCAGCCGACCAGGCCGAGCGTGAGGAAGAGCCGCGCACGGGCCTCGTCGGCCTCGTCGGCGCCGTCCGCGGGCCGCGCCGCCCGCAGCTTGTCACGGTAGTGACCGGTACGGGCCTCCTCGCCGGGGACGGGCCGGTCGCCGAGTTCGAGCGCCTCCCACATCAGCAGCCGCAGGGCCTCGGGGTGGTCCCGGTGGTAGTCGAAGAGCCGCTCGGCGTACCCGGACAGGTCCTCGGCGCCGGCCTCGCCGGGCGGGACGGCCCGGGCGAGGTCGGCCATGAGGCGCTCCAGGACGGCGGCGAAGAGCCTGCCCTTGTCGCCGAAGTAGTCGTAGATCGCCCGCTTGTTGGCCTGGGCCTGGGCGGCGATGCGGTCCACGCGGGCACCGGCCACGCCGTACGCGGCGAATTCGGCGGCCGCCGCCGCGAGGATCCGCTCTTTGGTTGCCGTCGAGTCGTACGCCATGGGGCGATGGTAACGAACCGGTTCGTTTGACGATCCCGTACGGGTCTGCCACGCTCGCACCGAGCAACCGAACCATCTAGTTCGTTCGATTGGAGTGGCGATGGCCCGGACCGATCCGACCGCCCTGCCCGAACCCGCCCCACCCGGGGCCGAACCGCCCGGCCCCGCCCCGGACGGCCCCGCCCCACCCGGGGCCGCGCCCGGTCGGCGGCTGCCGCTGGTGATGGCGCTGGCCTGCGGCGTCAGCGTGGCCAACGTCTACTTCCCGCAGGCCCTCACCCCGCTCGTCGCCGAGGGCTTCGGCATCTCCGCCGGCACCGCGGCCGGCGTCGCCACCGTCACCCAACTCGGCTACGCCGCGGGGATCTTCCTGCTGGTCCCGCTCGGCGACCGGCTCCCCCGGCGCCCGCTGATCACCGTGCTGCTGGCGGTGACGGGCTGCGCGCTGCTGGCCGCGGGGCTCGCCCCGGCCACCGGCCCGCTGATCGCCGCCGGCGCGGTGGTCGGCCTGGCCACGGTCGTCCCCCAACTGCTCCTCCCACTGGCCGCCGGCCTGGTCGCGCCCGACCGGCGCGGCGCCGTCATCGGCACCCTCCAGGGCGGCCTGATCGGTGGCATCCTGCTGGCCCGCACCTTCGGCGGCGTCCTGGGCGAACACCTCGGGTGGCGCGCCCCCTACCTGGCCGCCGCCGTACTCACCGGGCTGCTCGCCCTCGCCCTCGGCCTGGCGCTGCCCAGCACCGCACCGGCCGCCCGCGACCGGTACCCGGCCCTGCTCGGCGACACCCTGCGACTGCTGCGCACCGAACCCGCCCTGCGCCGCTCCGCGCTCTGCCAGGCCTCGCTGTTCGGCGGCTTCAGCGCCGCCTGGACCGCGCTCGCCCTGCTGGTCACCGGCCCGCACTACCGCCTCGACGTCCAGGCGGTCGGCCTGCTGGCGCTGATCGGGGCGGCGAGCATGCTCTGCGCCCCGGCCGCCGGCCGCCGGGTCGACCGGCACGGCCCGGACCGGGTGAACACCTGGTGCACCGGCGCCACCCTCGCCGCCGCCGCGGTCCTCACGGCGGGCAGCGCGGGCGGCGCGCCGGGCCTGGCCGCGCTGGCCGCCGGCCTGCTGCTGCTGGACGTGGCCGTGCAGTGCAGCCAGATCGCCAACCAGGCCCGCATCTTCGCCCTGCGCCCGGAGGCCCGCAGCCGACTGAACACCGCCTACATGACCTGCTCGTTCCTCGGCGGCAGCGCCGGCTCCTGGCTCGGTGTCCGTCTGCACGCCCAGCTCGGCTGGCCGGGGGTGTGCGGCCTCGTCGCGCTCACCGCGGTCGCCGCCCTGGCCGCGCTGAAGGCCGGGCCCGGGCGCTGAGCCCGGCACCCTCACACCGCACGCCTCACACCTCACACCTCACACCTCACACCGTCACGTCAGCACGTCACCACGTCCCGAAGGAGATCCCATGACGTTCCCGGCCATGCCGACCGCCGTCCTCCAGTTCTTCCGCGCCTCCCAGGAAGGCGACGCCGACGCCTGGGCGGCGGCCTTCGCCGAGGACGGCGTCTTCCACGACCCGGTCGGCACGCCGCCGATCACCGGGCGGGCGGCGATCCACGACTTCATCGCCTCCGTCCTGCCGAACTTCCGCCCGTTCCTGGGCCTGACACCCCTGGAGGCGCACACCGTCGGCAGCCACGTCGCGGTCTCCTGGCGGGGCGCCGCCGTCGCCCTGGACGGCAGGCCGGTCAACTGGTCCGGCATCAACGTCTACGAGTTGGACGACACCGGCCTCATCCGGGAGGCCCGGGCGTACTTCAACAGCGCCGTCTTCCGGGCCCAGCTCACCGGCTGACCCGGACCGCGCCCGCCCGTCAGCCGTCGAGGAGTCGCAGGGCCCGGCGCAGGTTGTGCTCGGCGATGCCGGCCATGGCCTCGCGGTCCGGGAAGCCCCCGTCGAGCAGGCGCAGCGGCCCCGCCGTCAGCGAGAGCCGCTGCGCCAGCGCGTAGAGGGCGAGCCGGTCCTCGTCCAGGCCGGCCGAGCCGTTGAAGCCGGCCGATCCGTCCGATCCGTCCGGCCCGCTCGGGCCGCTCGCCACGAGCCGGTGGTAGTCGGCCCGGTCCAGGCGGATCCGCAGGAAGACGTGCTCCCACTCGGCGTCGAAGTACATCGCACCCTCGACGTCGATCAGCACCGGGCGGCCGGCGGCGTCCACCAGCACGTGGTCGGGCCCGAGTTCACCGTGCACCACGGTGTACTCGGCGCGCGGCCGGACCGCCGCCGCCAGGTTCCGCAGCCGGTCAGCGAACCGGTCCCGGGCTCCGGCGATCCGGGGATCGCGCGCCGCCGCCTCCGCGAGGTCCCGCAGCGCGCGGTCCAGCACGACGGCCTCGCAGGACGGCCCGTGCGACGCTCCCCCGCCGTCGACCACCGCGATCTTCCCGTAGCCGGGCGCCCGGTGGCCGCGCATGGCGCCGAGCGCCTCACCGAGCCGGGCCAGGACCGGGGCGGCGACGTGCGGGTCGCGGGCGAGCAGCCGCTCCAGGTTCTCGCCGGGCACGTCCTCGACGATCGCGAGGTCGGCCGCCGCACTGCCGCTGTCCCCGTCCCCGTCCCGCTCCCCGGCGCGCTCGGCGAAGCGCAGTGCCGGGACCCTGACGCCGAGCGCGGCCAGCCGCGCGTGCGCGGCCTCGAACAGGTCGAGCCCGAGGCCGGGCGAGAACGGGTCGGCGAGGTCGTCGTCCCCCTCGGCCGCCGGCCAGTGGTTCTCGGACCTGGCCCACCGGTAGGCGACCGCCGTCGTCCCGTCGTCCATCAGCAGGCGGTAGACACCCTTTTTGCTGCCGCCGGCCAGCCGTTCGACCGCTTCCAGCCGCCGTCCGCCGCCCAGTGCGGCCCGCGCCGCGCCCGCCAACCGCTCCCGCACCACTGCCCGCACCGTCCCCGCCCCCGTCCTGTCCCCGCCCCCGTCCTGTCCCCGCACCGTCCCGTCCCCGCCGTCCACCCGTCCCGGACGCCCTGCCGGCCTGGTCGGCGCGCCCTACTGCCGCAGATGGCGGCTCACATCGCCGAACAGGGTGATCCGCACCCGCCGCTCCGCGAACCGCCAGCGCCCGTCCTCCCCGCGCGCGAAGCGGTCGTGGTACCGGCCCGCGGCGATGGCCCGCAGCGGGAGTTCGGGCAGCGCCTGCAGCACGGTGACGTACGAGCGGGCGACCGCCGTCCCCGCCTCCTCGTCCACCTCGACGGCCACGTTGCTCGTGACGTGCTGGGTCCGCGGCGTCCCGTCGGGGTGGACGATCAGCAGCTCCCGGAACATCGCCTCGATCGCGCCGCTCCCGCGCACCGGTTCGTCGTCACCGCCGACGAAGACGGCGTCGGCGAGCAGCGCGCCGAGCCCCGCGAAGTCCCCGTCGTCCACGAGTTCGGCATAGCGCATGATCAGGTTCTCGACCACCCGGTGGCTCGGCATCGGATCGGGTGCCGCGGACATGCTCTCCCCCAAGGTCGCGTCGGTCGTCCGCGCCCACTCTCCCACGATCTGATCAAGCGTCCGAAGACCGTCGGCGGAGGCCGCGGCCCGGCTGCCACCTCGCGGTCGACCGTGGCACCGCCCGAGGAGGTGAGCCCCATGACCGCAGTACCGCTACAGGTGCTCCCCCTTCCGGTCACCGGCCGGCGGCTGACGCGGGTGTCGCCGGGAGCGCCTCGGCCGCAAGGCACTCCCGAAGGCAACACCCTGGCACTCCCCGCAGTTCACCACCGCCTCCTCCGACGGCACGATCGCGCGCCGCACACGACGAGGCGGAGATCGCCGAGCTGTACCGGGCCCGGGCGGCGGGCGAGCCGGAGGGGCCGGTCGTGGTGCGCCACGACGCCCACCTGGCGGAGCTCGCCGTGCGTGGGTACCGGGCGGCGCTGGACGCCCTCCAGCGGCTCCCGGAGATCGGCGCCGACGGTCCGCTCGGCCGGTTCGGTCTCGCCATGGGCACCGCGGTCGGTGTGCCGCTGGTGGCGGCCGAGCCCAGGATCACGGCCGCGGTGTTCGGCCCGCACTGGCCGGACGCCCCGGTCGAGCGCGCGGGCCGGATCACCGTCCCGGTCGGGTTCGACCTCCGGTGGGACGACGAGCGCATACCGCGCGGTGCCGGCCTGGCGCTGTTCGACGCCTTCGCCTCGACGGAGAGGACGCCGCACGCCGACTCCGGCCGGCACAAGGCCCTGCCCCGCTTCGAGGCCGACGGCGAGGCCCGCTTCCGCGCCCGCCACCTCGGCCGCCCGACGGCCGACCCTGGCCGACCCTGGCCGACCCTGGCTGCCCCGGGGCGCCTCGGCCGGTCGCGGCCCGACCCGGTCTCGCGGCCCGACCCGGTCTCGCGGCCCGACCCGGCCGATCTCGGCGCCCGGCGGCTGCCCGCCGGACGCCCGGGGCGAGTTCCGCCGATCCCGTCCGATCAGGCCGCGGCCAGCCGGGAGATCTCGGCGGCGACGGCCTCCGGCTCGGCGGGGACGGTGACCCGGGCGACGCCGTCCAGGCCCGGGTGGGTGCCGACCCGGACGGAGTGCCCCGCGTTGCGCAGCAGGTCGAGGTCGTTGATGTCGTTGCCGAAGGCGTCGTAGGCGTCGATCCCCAGCGAGGCCAGCGCCTCCCACTTGTTCGTGGTGCCGGGGGCGACGTCGATGATCGCCTCGTCGAGGTGGTGGTTGACGCTCATGCCGAGCGCGCGGCAGGACGCGGCGAGGGCCGCCAGGTCGGTCGCTTCGACCACCAGGAACTTGACGACGGCCGGGAGTTCGGCGAGTTCGACCCGGCGGGCGAGGCCGCCCTGGTCGACCCGGCCGCGGATCGGGTGGTCGGCTGGTCCGGTGTAGGCGTAGTCCCACGGGCCGTCGGCGAGGTAGCCCGCCCCGAACCGCTCGACCTCGGCCAGCAGCCGGCCGAGTTCACCGGCCTCGAACGCGGCCCGCGCCCGCACCCGGCCGTCGACGGAGACCAGGCTGCCGTTGCCGCCGATCAGCGTGGCGGTGGGGAAGGTCCCGTCGAGGACGGGCAGGAGGTCGCGGACCGGCCGGGCGGAGGCGAAGACCAGCTGGTGGCCGGCCCGCTCGCAGGCGTCGAGGGCGGCGAGGATCCGGCCGTCGATCGTCCTCCCGTCGAAGCAGAGCGTGCCGTCGATGTCGAAGACCAGGGTGCGGGCGGTGGAGATCATCGTGTGATCGTATCCAGCCGGTGCCGTACACGATCCACCGGCCACCACGCGTCCGACCTCGGCCCCAGCGGGCGCACCGGACCCGCCCGGTGCACCGGTGCTACCCGTGGTCGGCCATCCGCTCGCGGTCCACCGTCACCGCCGCCCGGTCCAGTGCGGGCAGGCCGAGGTGATCGGAGATCAGCGCGGTGAGCCGCTGTTCGTAGTCCGGGGCCTCGAAGAACTCGCCTCCGATCCCGAGCCCGGCCGCCGTGACGAGCGGGGCCAGCGCGTTGGGCCAGCGCTCCCCGACGTGCTCGGCGCCCTCGTAGTCGACGCAGGAGGAGATCCGGCCGTCCCGGTAGTGGTACGCCATGGGGCCGAGGGCCTTGACACTGCAGGGATTGGGCACGAACACCACCAGCTCGGCGCCCTCGGGGCAGAGCCCGCGGTAGTCGACGTCGGCATAGTCGTCGCGGGCGTGGTCGAACATGGGGTGCACGACCACGCCCCACTCGCCGGGCGCCGGCTCCTCGCCCCGGGCGAACAGCGGGCGGTGGCGCGCGGTCAGCCCGTCGGCCACGGCGGCCCGGGTGGTGCCCCTGAAGAACACCAGGACGGTCTCGTCGTCCCCGCGGTGCTGTCCTTCCAGCCAGTGGATGGGGCCCTGATGGATCCAGTCGTAGTCCGTCATGCCCGGCACGGTAGCGCTCGGCACCGACAGACACCGTCACGCCCGGGGCGGCCCGTCCGCCGAACCCCCGGCGCGGCGGCGGTGGCGGCGGACCGCGTCGCGGTTGGCGCAGCGCTGGGAGCAGTAGCGCCGGCGGCCGGTGCGGGAGGTGTCGGCGAAGACGGTGCCGCACTCCTCGACGGCGCACCGGCCGAGCCGGTGCATGCCGCGGCCCACCAGGTGGAAGGCGGTGCCCACGGCGATCAGGGTGGACAGCACGGCGGCGAACGACTGGTGGTCGTCGCGGTAGTGGAGGTGCCAGCCGCCCGTGTGGTCGGTCAGCCGGGGGTGGGCGGCGTCGGCGGCCAGCATCCGGTTGAGCCGCCCGGCCCGTTCGTGTTCGTCGGCCGCGTCGACCACCGACTCCCAGGTGTCCAGCAGGGCCAGTACGCGGGCCAGGTCCGACGGCCGCACCGGCCCGTCGACGACCAGCCCGGCGGCCCGGCAGCGGTCGGCCAGTTCCCCGGCCGTCCCGGGGCGCCGGTTGGCCAGGTCCGCGGCGAGCCGCACGGCGGCGTCTCCGTAAGGGTTGAGGTGCACAAGACCATGACACCAGGCTTCCGACCATGAGTCAGCACACCGACGCCGGAAGGCGCTCCGGGCCGACGCCCTCCGAGGACGCCGCCCGCCCGCCCCGGTACCGCTGGGTGGTCCTCGCGGTCGCCACCGTCACCCAGGCCTCCGCCGGCTTCCTCGTCCAGGGCATCGGGGCGATGGCCGTTCCCCTGCAGCACGCGCTGGACCTCAGTACGGCCCAGCTCGGCCTGCTCCTGTCCGCCTCGCAACTCGTCCCGCTGGTCGGCCTGCTGGTCGCCGGTGAGCTCCTGGACCGGTACAACGAGCGCTGGGTCGTCGGCATCGGCGCCGCCGTGGTCGGCGCGGCCCTGCTGGTCGGCGGCCTCGCCCGGGGGTACGGCTCCCTGCTCGCCGTCCTGCTGGTCGTCGGCGCCGGGTACAGCACCGTGCAGCCGGGCGGCAGCAAGTCGGTGGCGGCCTGGTTCGAGCCCGCCCGGCGGGGGCTGGCCATGGGCGTGCGCCAGGCCGGGCTGCCGCTGGGCGGGGCGCTCTCCGCGGCCGTCCTGCCGGCGGTGGCCGTGGCGTACGGGTGGCGGGCGGCGCTCGTGGCGGGCGGGCTGGTCGCGCTCCTGGGCGCCGGGCTCTTCATGGCGCTCTACCGGCGACCGTCGACGGCCCCGGTCGACCGCCCCGCCGCCGCCTCCGGCCCGACGGAATCCGCCGCGCCGACGGACTCCGCCTCACCGAAGGACTCCGCCCGCTCCCGGCCGCGGATGCTCCGTGAGCCGGCCATCGCGCGGATCCTGGTCTCGGGCCTGAGCCTGGTCTCCGTCCACAGCGGCATCGGGGTGCTCGGCGCGCTGTACCTGCACGACGTGACGGCCCTCGGCCCCGGCCCGACCGCCGCCGTCCTGGTCGCCGTCCAGGTGGCCGGGGCGGCCGGCCGGATCGCGCTGGCCGCCTGGAGCGACCGGAGCCGTGCCGGACGGTACCGGGCCGTCCTGGTCTGCCTGGGCGCGGTGGTGGCCGGACTGATCGCCCTGACGACGCCGGCCGGCCGGTCCCCCGCGGTGGCCGCCCTCCTGTTCACCTGGCTCGGCTTCTTCGGAATCGGCTGGTACGGCCCCTGGGTGGCCCACCTCGCGGAGGCGGCGCCCCCGGGGCGGACCGGCTTCGCCCTCGGCCTGGTGATGGCGGTCAACCAACTGGCCGTCGTGCTGGTCCCGCCGGCCCTCGGACTGCTCCGCGACACCACCCACGGCTTCGCCTCCGCCTGGGCCGCCCTCGCCGCAGCCGCGGCCCTGGCCCTCGCGACCACCGCCCGCGGCGAGCGCGGCACCCCTGCCGCCGCGGGCGGCGCACCGCCGGGTAGCGTACGGCCGTGATCAACGAGACGCCTCCCGGGTGGTACCCGGCCCCCGGACCGGACGGCGCCCCGGGCCACGAGCGCTGGTGGGACGGCAACGCCTGGACCAGTGACATCCGGCCGGCCGGGAGCGGCTACGGCTACCCGGGCGAGGAGGCGTACCCGGCCGCTCAGGCCTACCCGGCCGCTCAGCCTTACCCCGCCCCGCAGCCCTACCCCGCCGCTCAGCCGTACCCGGCCCCGCAGGCCTACCCCGCCCCGGGGTACGGCTACCCCGGGCTCGGCCACCCGGCCATGGCCGCCCCCTCTCCCGCTCCCGTCCCCAAGCGGTCCAGGGCGGGCGTGGTCATCGGCGTCACGGTCGCCGTGCTGGCGGTCGGCGGCATCGCCGGGTTCGCGCTCAGCCGGGGTGGCGACCCGACGGCGGGCCCCACCGCCGATCCCACCGTCTCGGTCAGCCGCAGCGCCGGCCCGACGACCAGCACCACCCCCGCCCCGAAGCCGTCCACGCCCAAGCCCGCCCCGGTCCTCAAGAGCACCGTCGCGGACAAGCAGCACGCGATCACCGTCCCCGTGTTCGAGGGCTGGACCGCCGCGACCGAGACCCAGCGGGCGATCTTCCTCGGCAGCGGCGAGTACCCCTGCTCGAACGGCCGCACCTGCGTCCGCGGCCGGTTCTCGGTGGAGAAGGACACCGTCCAGGGCGACACGGCCAAGGCCGCCGCCGACGCCGCGATGCCGGGCATCGCCAAGCAGATCTTCAGCGGGATGGCCTCGCAGACCGACTACGGTTCGGGCAACATCACCGTCGCCGGAGTGGCCGGCTACGCCACCCGCTGGCACATCACCAACACCGACGGCACCCAGGGCTACGTCCTGTTGGCGGCCCTCCCCGCCAAGGGCGGCGGCTACGTGGTCTTCGACGGCGGAGTGGACGACGACCCGGCCGCCCCGGACGTCACGGTGCTGGACCAGATCCTCCTCGGCGTCAAGAAGGACGAAGTCCCCGCCAACGGCGCCTGACACCAAGGAGGTTCACGGACCGGCAGGGCAACAGTCGGAGCCGCCGGCACCCCCTGTCGAACCGGCGAACCGCGCAAGGCCGGACCACACACCGCCAGGGCGACAGCCGCCCCCGGGCAGGTCCGGACGGGCCGACGCGGGCACCCCGGGACGCAGCCGGCCGGGACGGGGGACGACGAGGGCCCCTCGGCGGGATGACTCCACCGAGGGGCCCTGATAGTGACAGACCGTCAACTGCGTTGCGGGGCAGGCAATGTGGCCGATCCGGCGAGCAGCGGCCACTCGCGGTGGAAGGGCGGCAGCGGCAGCTTGCCCTCGATGATCGGGGTACCGAAGACCTTCAGGTGGGCGAGCAGCGAGCCGTTCAGGTCGACGCCGCCGACCAGGGACCAACTTCCCTGCACCTGGGGCGGGTTGCCGGAGGAGTCGGCGACCAGTGAGCCTTCGGCCTGGGCGCGCAGGTAGGGGGCGACGGTGGTCTCCACGCCGACGGTGTCGTACAGGCCGAGGCTGATCTCGGCGCCGAGGGCGGCCCGTACGCCGGCCTTGCCGTTGAGCCGCACGTGCACCGGGGTGACCTTGGTCTCGGCACTGGTGACCGGGGTCCAGCCCTTGCCGCCGGTGTAGTCGGCGCGCACCGCCCAGGTGCCGGCAGCGTCCTGTTCCGCCTCCAGGTGGACCTGGCCGTCGGCGCCGACCTCCAGGTAGCAGGTGAGGCCGAGGTTGACGACCACCGGCAGCCCGGCGACGGTGAGCACCGGGCTGGCCTGGAGCTTGGCGAAGGGCACCCGGACGGGGGCCGCGCCGGTGCCGCGGGCGGCGTCGCCGGTGACCTTCCACTGGGCGTGGGCGCCGAGGTCGAAGCCGATCGAGGCGGTGCGCGGGCTGCCGGCCGCCGCGCCGTGGTAGGCGAAGTGGACGGCGGGGTGGAGCTGGAGCGAGCCGGACGCGTCGAGGCTCGCGCCGTCGGGCAGCGGGACGGGGGCCTTGAGGTTCACTTCGAGGGTGCCGGAGGCGTCGGCCCGCACGCCGTCGCCGCTCAGCCCGGCAGTCGCCTTGAGGTCCTTGACCAGCGGGGTCACCGTGATGCCGTGCGGGTCGACGGGGACGTCGCCGTCGGCTTCGGTGCCGCCGAGGAGTTCGGCCAGGGTGGCCGGGCGGGTGGTCAGGGCGAGCGTGTCGCCCGAGCCGGGGCGCACGCCGGTGACGGCAAGCAGGGCGCCCTGCGGGGCCGCGGCGGTGGGCGGGCTGGCGATCAGCTGTCCGGGCTGGACGGCGGGGGCCGCGGCGGTGGGGACGGCGCCCGGCGAGGCGGCGGCGGATGCCGGGGCCGAAGCGGCGGCCGAGGCCGACGCCGGAGCGGAGGCGGGAGCCGACGCCGCACCGGTCGCCCCTGCCGCCGAGAGCACCGCGGTGCCGCCCGCCGGGTCGTACGCCGTCAGCTGGAGGTTCTTGGTCGCCGCCGTGACCGCGCCACCGTCCTTGCCGGGACTGCCGATCGCGGCCTGCCGGTCTCCGGCGGGCGCCGCGGTGACGGGTGCCGTGCCCGGGGTCGGGCGGCCTGCGGCGGGACTGCCCGCTCTGGCGCGCGGGGTGGCTGGTCGGCCCGACGGACCGTCCGGCATGATCCCCTCGACAGGACCGAGAGGAGAGGTGGC
>NZ_JBEZUT010000191.1:0-16681 GCF_040636595.1 Kitasatospora sp. NPDC036755 | reverse complement strand
GGCGGGCCGCCGTCGTGCGCGGGCCGCCCGCTCCTGCCGGTGCCGGCGGGCCGTTCCGGTCCACGGGTCGGCGCCCGGGGGCGCTCGTCGGGCTCAGTGCTTGGCGACGTGTTCGGCGCGCAGCGCCGCCTGCACCGCCGCGCCGTCCTGCCACGCGTAGAGCTGGTTGCCGGTCAGTGCCACGTTGTAGTGCCCGCAGGTGCCGGTGGCCTTGGTCGCGACGTTCTCGGGGAACCAGCCGGCCTTGAGGGACTCCGGCACCGGGTGCGCGCTCTTGCCAGGCAGCCCGGCGGTGCAGCCGACGGGCAGCCGCCCCTCCGGGAGGGTGGCGCGCAGCAGGCGGTCGTCGCCCTTGGTGGACATCAGGTACTTCACCCCGGAGGCGTCGTCGGGCAGCCAGGCCGGCATCGTCCGGCGGTCGGCCTTGGCCTGGGTGCCGGTCTCGTACGAGCCCTGCTGCTGATGGCGCCCGTCGTACCAGTCGGACACCCGCGGGCCGATTGCCACGGCTGCCACGGCGACGGCCATGCCGGTGCCCGCGACTCCCAGCGCGACCTTGCTCACGATGCCCTTCATGCCCGTCTGCCCTCTCCGTGTCGTGACCGGTGCGGCCGTTGCCGCTCGTCTCCGCACAACCATCGTGGCCCGCCCCGACCCGTCGGATCGTCACCACCAGGTCGCGATCTTGTCTCCGACCCACGGGGTACCTTCTCCACCTTCAGGCGTACGGCCGTGGGCGGGGACCCTGAGACCTTCGGGTTCCGGGGCCTCGGGTTCCGGAACCCGAGGGGTCCGGACCCGTCGGGCAGCGGGCCCTCGGACCCCGGTGCGTGCCGCTCCGGCGCTCAGGTTGGCACGCCCGGGTCGAGCACGGCCCGAGCCCCGATCGAGCTTTGCTCAAGCCCGGCAACGGCGCAGCCCGGCCTGCTGCACCCGGGGCACCGAAGGCTCACCCGAGCCGGGGCCGAGGCGCCGGCGCGGACCGCACCGGGCGGACCGCCCGCACTCGGATCGCTCCCGCTCCGACCGCCCCCGACCGGTCCGCCCGCCTCCGGGACCGCCGGTGTCTCAGACCGTCGCGGGGACCGGCCTGGCGACCGGGAACGGGCGGCCGTCGAGGGTCCAGTGCGGGTCGATCGGGCGCAGCAGCGAGGCGTACACCTGCGCGGCGACGTCCGGGTGGCGGATCTCGCCGGTGGGCGGGCCGGCCGGGATGCCGTGCCCGGCGCAGGCGACCCAGGCCGTCCGCTCCTCGGCCGTACGGCCGCCGTGGCCGCCGGCGTCCACGTGCCCGTGGTCGGTGACGACGATGATCGTCCACTGCTCCTCGGCGTGGGTCGCCCGGCCGCGGACGGCGTCGAGGAGGCGGCCGAGACGTTCGTCGGCGGTGCGCATGGACGCCCGGTACTCGTCGCCGCAGCCCAGGAAGTGGGCGGTCTCGTCGACGGCCCCGAGGTAGACGAAGGAGGCCTCGGGGTCGGCGGTGCCGAGGACGTGGACGGCCTCCCGGGTGACCTCCTCGTCCACGGCCTCCCAGGCCTCCGGGGTGTCCTCGGCGGGGGCCACGTAGGAGAGCCGGCCGGGGGCGCGGAACAGCGGGCCGCCGGACTCGTTGATCATCAGCGGGTCCCAGCCCGCCGCGACGAAGGTGCGGCGGCGGTCGCCCCGGGCGAGGCGGGTGGCGAAGTCGGGGAACACGTCGAGCCGGTTGCCGCCCAGGTGGTTGCCCCAGACCCCGTGCTTGGCGGGCTCGACCCCGGTCACGATGGTGGCCCAGCACGGCCCGGACATGGTGGGCGTGCCGTCCGCGACGGTGACCGGCACCAGGAACCCGGCCTCGGCGACCTCCCGCAGGCGCGGCATCGGCACCTGTTCCAGGTAGTCGTGGCGGACACCGTCGATCCCGACGACGAGCACGCGGGGGCGGGGCCACTGGGCAGCGGACATGGGGGTTCCTTTCGGTCGTGCGCACCCGGCCGCGCCCGCCGAGGGCGCCGCCGACCGCGCCATGGTTCACCGACCGCCGTACCGGATGGTGTCCCTCCGCCCAATGCCGGGTGTCCGCGAGGTGTCGGACCGGCGCCGGGGCCCGGCCCGCCGAGCGGGTGGGCGCGACGGGCTACGGGTCCAGGTTCAAGTTCAGGTCCAGGTCCAGGTCCGGGTCCGGGTCCGGGTCCTGGCCCGCTCAGCGCTTCCGCTCAGGGCTGCCGGTGCGCCCCTGGCTGCGGACGGAACTCGTGGACGACCTCGATGCGGCCGACGATGTGCCGGTTGAACTCTTCCAACTCTTCGGCCGGCACCCAGAGTTCGAGGATCGTCCGCCCTCCCGCCCGCTGGACGGGGTAACGGGCGAGGAAGGCGGTGTCGACCTCGAAGCGGGTGACGTAGCCGACGCCGGAGGCGGGCACGTTCCAGTCCCGGGCGATCCGGATCGCGTAGTCCTCGTTGAGGACGGGGTAGAAGATCGGCTGCTCGGGCAGACGGGGCGGCCAGGCGCGCCGGTCGGCGGCCTCGACCAGGGCCAGCTCCTGCGGGCCGGTGGGGCGCCAGAGGGTGGTGGTCGGGGGCAGCATCGGGACGGATCGGCTGGTCATGGCGGGGACGGTAGCCGGGCCTCGAAGGACCCGGCCACCGGTTTTCCCCGGCCGGAACGGCCGCAGGAGCGGCCGGGTGAGGGTGGACGGCGGCCCGTCAGCGATAGGCGGACTCGCCGGTGATGGCCTCGCCGAGGACCAGCGTGTGGATCTCGCTGGTGCCCTCGTAGGTGAGCACCGACTCCAGGTTGTTGGCGTGCCGCAGCACCGGGTACTCGGTGGTGATCCCGTTGGCGCCGAGGACGGTCCGGGCACTGCGGGCGATCTCCAGCGCGGTGCGGACGTTGTTGAGCTTGCCGAAGCTGACGTGCGGCGGACGGGCCGCGCCCTCCTCCTTGAGCCGACCGATCCGCAGCGCCACCAGGTACGCCTTCTCGACCTCCAGCATCATCTCGACCAGCTTCTGCTGGGTCAGCTGGAAGCCCGCGATCGGACGGTCGAACTGGATCCGGGTCCTGGCGTAGTCCAGGGCAGCGGTGTAGCAGTCACGGGCGGCCCCGACTGTGCCCCAGAGGATGCCGTAGCGGGCCTCGTTGAGGGAGGAGAGCGGCCCGCGCAGGCCGACCACCCCGGGCAGCACCGCGTCGGCGGGCAGCAGCACCTCGTCGAAGGCCAGCTCGCTGGTGACGGAGGCGCGCAGCGAGAGCTTGCCGTGCACGTCGGTGGCGGTCAGGCCGCGGGTGCCGCGTTCGACCAGGAAGCCGCGCACGCCCTCCTCGGTCTGCGCCCAGACCACGGCGACGTCGGCGATGCTGCCGTTGGTGATCCACATCTTGCTGCCGGACAGCACCCAGTCGCCGCCCTCACCGCCCTTGCGCACCGCCCGGGTCCGCATGTTGGCCGGGTCCGAACCGAAGTCCGGCTCGGTGAGGCCGAAGCAGCCGATCAGTTCGCCGGCGGCCATGCCGGGCAGCCAGCGCTGCTTCTGCTCCTCGGAGCCGAAGGCGTGGATCGAGCGCATGGCGAGCGAGCCCTGGACGGAGACGAAGCTGCGCAGCCCGGAGTCGGCCGCCTCCAGCTCCATGCAGGCCACCCCGTACGCCACCGCGTCGGCGCCCGCGCAGCCGTAGCCGTCGAGGTGCATGCCGAGCACGCCCAGGGCCCCCAGCTCGGGGGCGAGTTCGCGGGCCGGGAAGACCCCGCGCTCGAACCAGTCGCCGATGTGCGGGCGGATGCGCTCCTCGGTGAACCGGCGGACGGTGTCGCGGATCAGCCGCTCCTCGTCGGAGAGCAGGTCGCCGACGGCGAGGAGGTCGGACGGGTCGATCCGGGTCGGCTTCGTCATTGAAGCTCCTTGTACTCTCGGCGGAATATCGGCGAGTATTCCGCACCCGGTGGGACGGTGGGCGGGCGCGAACGAGTGAGGATGGCGACACGTCCGACGTCGGGTGCGCGGTCGGCGGGCGGGTGACAGTCGACAGATAACAGATGACAGATTTCAAACTCTGAACACTGAAACCTGAACGCTGTCGGCTGTCGGCCGTCGGCCGTCACCCCACTCCGCAGAGCCGCAGCACCGCCGTCGTCGCCGCGCCCGCGGCGACGACCACGGGGAACGGCACCCGGCGCAGCGCGAGCAAGCCGGCGACCAGGACGCCCGCCGGACGGGCCCATCCCGCGAAGCCGTGTCCCTGGGTGAGCGCGCCGGTGGCGATCAGGGCCACCAGCAGCACCGCCGCAGCGACGGCGAGCAGGTGCCGCAGCCGTTCCGAGAGGGCGAACCGGCCGGCGAACAGCGGACCGGCGAGCCGGAAGGCGTACGTCCCGGCCGCCAGCAGCAGGACCGCGTACAGCGGCATCATCGGACCGCCTCCTTCTCCCCGTTCACCGCGCGCTCCCCGTCCGCCGAGCTCCGGACCACCGCCGCTTCCCCCGCCACCGGACGCCCGGCGAACAGCAGCCCGACCAGGGCCAGCAGCACCGGCAGGCCGGCCGGCACGAACGGTGTCGCCGCCACCGCGACCACCGCGCCCGCCAGCGCCGCCGTCCGGGTACGGCGGTCCGCGAGCGAGGGCAGGACGAGTGCGAGCAGCACCGCGGGGAACGCCGCGTCCAGGCCGAGCGCGTCCGTGTCGCCGATCAGCCCGCCCGCGAGCGCGCCGAGCACCACCGAGACGTTCCAGATCACGAACAGCGCGGTCCCGCAGAGCCAGTACACGGCCCGGCGCCGACGCGGCTCGTTCTGCTGCAGGGCGAAGGCGGCGGTCTCGTCGGTGAGCAGTTGCGCGCCCAGGAGCCGGCGCCACCAGGGGCCGTCGAGCACGTCGGCCACGGTGAAGCCGAAGGGCAGCAACCGGGCGTTGAGCACCAGTCCGGTGGCGACCGCGGCGAGGGCGCCGCCGCCCGAGAGCACGACGCCGACCGCCGCGAACTGGGAGCCGCCGGCGAACACCAGGACGGAGAGGGCGATCGGCACCCAGAGGGGCAGCCCACCGGAGACGCTGATCGCGCCGAAGGAGGCACCGACGAGCGCGTCGGCCACGCAGACCAGAGCGATGTCCCGGAGCGTCGCCCGCTCCAGTGTTCGGAATAGCGAACGCATGTTCATCAGAGTGAACCGATTCGGGCTCGTTCGTCAAGCCGAACGATCGGACCGATCAAGCGAACGATTGCCCACTCGATCGTCCGTGACAGCATGAACGGCGGCATCAGCCGCACCGGGAGCCATGGAAGCGGCCAGGAGGAAGCGTGAGTGGCGAGCATGAGTGACCAGAGCACCCCGACCACGAGCCCCGGCGCACCCGGTGGCTCGACCGCCCCAGGCGACTCGGCCGACCCCGACACCGACGCCGGCGACACCGGCGCCAGCACCAGCACCAGCGGCAGCACTGGCACCGGCACCGGCACTGGCACTGGCACCGAGCTGATCGGCCAGATCGCCGCTTCGATCCGGCGCGAACGCGAGCGCAGCGGCCTGTCGATGGCCGAGCTGGCCCGGCGCGCGGGCATCGCCAAGTCCACGCTCTCCCAGCTGGAGTCCGGTGCGGGCAACCCCAGCGTCGAGACGCTCTGGGCGCTCGGGGTCGCGCTGAACGTGCCGTTCAGCCGCCTGGTCGACCCGCCGCGCCCGGCGGTCAAGGTGATCCGGGTCGGCGAGGGCCCGGTGACCCACTCCGAACGCGCCGACTACGCCGCGACCGTGCTCTCCTCCTGCCCGCCCAACGCCCGGCGCGACATCTACCGGATCGAGGCCCAGCCGGGCGAGACCAGAGCCTCCGACCCGCACATGCCCGGCACCGTCGAGCATGTGCTGATCGGCGCCGGGCGCGCGCTGGTGGGCCCGACGGAGGCGCCGGTGGAACTGGGCCCGGGCGACTACGTGAGCTACCCGGGCGACGCTCCGCACGTGTTCCGCGCCCTGGCCCCGGACACCCTCGCGGTGATCGTCATGGAACACATCTGACGGTGAGTCAGTCGACTGAGGTGCGCACCCGTCACTTCAACAGGCTGTCCAGGAAGGGGTTCCCGAACACCCGGTGCGGGTCGTGGCGGTCCAGGGCGGCGACCGCCTCGTCCCAGCCAGGCCCGCCGCCGGCCCGCAGGCTGTCGGGGATCACCCGGCCGAGCAGGTCCGGATCGGACCAGGCGGCCTCGTCGGTGTAGGCCCAACCCTTGGACCACTCGACCCGCAGGCCCGCCCGGGTACCGTCGAAGGCGCGCAGCATCCACTGCTCCAACTCCCGGGCGAAGCGCTCCAGTCCGGGAGTCCCCGGGAAGGCGAGGACGTCCAGCCAGACCGCCGTGTCCCACTCGGGGCGGTCGGCCCGCGGGCGCAGCGCGGACAGCAGCGGCGCCCGGGCGCCGGGGACGCCGACGGAGGCCGGGTCGTCCAGTCCGGTGACCCGGATCTCCACCGCGCCGTTCACCGGGAACTCGCCCCGAGCCTGATACGAATCAAGCAACTCTCGGTAGTAGGCCGCGAATTCGCTCACCACCCACTGGAGGTCGGCGCGCCTGGTGAGGATCGCGTAGCCGTTGGCGGTGACCCGCAGGGTGGTCGGGCGGACGTACTGGAGCAGGGTGCGTGAGGGGCCCCAGAGGTCGGAGCGCAGTCCGCCCGCGAGCAGGTGGGTGAGCGCCTCGCCGCTGAGCAGTCGGCGCAGCAGCGCGCCGGAGAGCAGGATCTCCGTGATGTCCCCGGTGAGCCCCACCTTCGCGACCAGGTACTGGAGTTGGCCGAACAGTGGGGCCGAGGCCCACGCGCCGGTGACGATCTCACCGGCGAGCCGGGCGACCGGTTCCGGAAGACTGTCCGAGAAGGGGTAGTTGTAGGGGTGGTCGACGGAGAGCGAGGCGAGCGGCTTGTCCGGGGCGACGCTCCAGGTCTTCAGCCAGGGGTACTCCGTGTAGGCGAACCAGATCGCCTCGACCCGGCCGTCGCGGTCCACGAAGTCGGCCAGGGTGCGCGGGCCTCCCCCGCCGCCGAGGACGCCGCCCAGCGCTCCCCCGAGGACTCCGCCGAGCCCGCCGCCACCACCGGTGCCGCCACGGGTGCCGCCACCGCCGGTGCCGCCACCGGCGGCCGGGCGGGCGAAGAGCTCGCTCGCCGGGATGTCGAGCCGGCTGACGCAGCGCAGCGGCCGGTCGGCTCCGGCCCGCAGCACCACCTCGGTGAGGAAGGCGCGTCCCAGGTGCACCAGGAAGGCGGCGCTGTCGGCCTCGGAGCGGTCGAAGGTGCGCAGCGCGTAGCGGCCGGTGGCCGGGTCGAGGACGACGGCGGTGAGCCGGACGACCTGGTTGCTGACCGAGCCGTAGCCGTGCCCCTCCGACCGGGCCTCCCCGACGGCCGGGAGGGCGGTGCCGTGGCCGCCGATGGCGAGGACACCGCCGACGGTGAGCTCACCGGGGGCCGGGACGGCGGTCAGGCCGAGGCCCCGGTCGGCCAGGTGCGCGAGCAGGGCCTCCATGGTGGCTCCGGTCTGCACCCGGACGGTGCCGGGCGAGTCGGCGCTGATGGCGGTGAGGTGGCGGCTGGTGTCCACGAGCAGGACCCGAGCGCTCTCCGGGGTGCCGGCGGCGACGGTGAGCGGCGCCCAGGTGTGCCGGTGGCCGGAGGCGCGCAGCCGCCAGCCGTTGGCGTGCGCCCAGTCGGCGAGGGCCGGGACCTCCTCGGGCGTGCGGGGCGCGCAGGTCCACAGTTGGTCGGTGCGGATCTCACCGGACCAGTTCTGGAAGACCCGCTGGTAGAGCTCGGTGCCGCCGGGCAGTCCGGGCGGAACGGGCGAGGCGGCCTCGGCGCTGTCCGGGCCGACGGTGCCGCGCAGCAGCCAGGCCCCGGCGCCGAGGGCCGCCGACGCACCCAGCAGGCGGCGGCGGGTGAGGCCGCCGGGGGTGCTGCCGCCCGCGCCCGCCGTCGCGTCGGCGGGGGCCTTCGAGTCGCCTGAGATGTCGGCCCTCGCGCCGGCGCCCGCATCGGCCTTCCCGTCCACCGGGGCACTCATCGGGGTCATCCCCTCCGGCGCCGCCCCGTCACCCGGTCCGCCCATCGGGCCGTGTCCTGTGGTCATCCGTCCGTCCGCCCCCTCATGCTGCTCCCCCCGGGGCCGAGGTGTGGCGATCCGGGTCCGGCCGGAGATCGTCCGACCTGGAGTGGAGCGTATGAAGGGGCGCGCGGCAGTTTGAAGCGCCCGCCCGGGATCTCACTCCTTCGAGTGAGATCGGCCCCATCGGTGCCGGGAGTCCCCCACCTGCCGTGCTGCCCGCCGAGGCCCTGTCGTCCGTTGTCGTTGTCCGTGGCCTCGGCGGGCACATAGGTTGATCACGACCACCCGCTCCGCCCGCTGGAGGCCCTGCCGTGCCCTCGTCCGTGACCTCGTCCGCGCCCTCGTCCGTGACCTTGGCCTCGCCCGCGGCCCCGTCCGCGCTGCCGCTGTCGGCCGCAGCGTCCGCGCCGTCCGTGCCGTCCGCGCCCGGAGCGCTGACGGTCGCCGTCGCCCAGCCCGGCTGCGCCGCCGCCGGCCGTCCGGACACCGTGTCCGAGAACGTCGCGCTGCACGCCGCGGCGGTGCGGGAGGCGGGCACCCGGCTGGTGGTGTTCCCCGAGCTGTCGCTGACCGGCTACGACCTGGCCGCCCCCGCCGTCGACCCGGCGGACGCCCGCCTCGCGCCACTGGTGGCGGCCTGCGCGGAGACCGGTGCGGTCGCCCTGGTCGGGGCGCCGGTCGCCGAGGCCGACGGGCGCGAGTCCATCGCCGTGCTGGCGGTCACCGGGGAGGGCGCCGAGGTCGTCTACCGGAAGATGCGCCTGCACGGCGCCGAGGTCGAGCGCTTCACTCCCGGAGAGAAGCCCGTCGTCCTGGAGCTGGACGGTCTGCGGCTGGGCCTCGCGGTCTGCGCGGACGCCGCCGACCCGGCGCACGCAGCGGAGACCGCCGCACTCGGCATCGACGCCTACGTCGCCTCCACCCTCTACGGGCCCGGCGCCGCCCAGGCCGAGCGCCGGGACGGCCACTTCCGCGACCGGGCCGCCGCCCACGGGGTGTGGTGCGTGCTCTCGACCTGTGCCGGGGCCACGGGCGAGTACCCGGACAGCTCGGGCGGCTCCGGCGTCTGGGCCCCGGGCGGCGGCCTCGCCGCCCAGGCCGGTACCGCCCCGGGCGAGCTGGTCCGCGCCGAGCTGCCCCGCCGGTAGCCGCCGGTAGCCGCCGGGCCGGGAACCGGATCCACCGATCGGAAATACCCGGGCCCCGCGCGCGGCTGTGGTGAGCGAAGATCCGTTCCGGGCCGTTCGGGC
The DNA here is from genome assembly GCF_040636595.1 of Kitasatospora sp. NPDC036755. Classification (NCBI taxonomy): domain Bacteria; kingdom Bacillati; phylum Actinomycetota; class Actinomycetes; order Kitasatosporales; family Streptomycetaceae; genus Kitasatospora; species Kitasatospora sp. NPDC036755. Next base: position 7,354 of record NZ_JBEZUT010000191.1, on the reverse strand, counting down.
CCGTACAGGAGGTGCAGCGCGCGATGGGTGGCGAGCAGGCGAAGCCGCAGGAGTACCGGATCGAGCACGACTCGATGGGCGAGGTCCGGGTTCCGGCCGACGCCAAGTGGCAGGCGCAGACGCAGCGGGCGGTGGAGAACTTCCCGGTGTCCGGCCAGCGGCTGGAGCGGGCGCACATCGCCGCGCTGGCCCGGATCAAGGCCGCCGCGGCCCGGGTGAACGCCCGGCTCGGGGTGCTGGACGAGGAGACGGCGGAGGCGATCTCGTCGGCGGCCGAGGAGGTCGCGGAGGGGCGTTGGGACGACCAGTTCCCGGTGGACGTGTTCCAGACCGGATCGGGCACCTCGTCCAACATGAACACCAACGAGGTGATCGCCACCCTGGCCGGGGAGCGGCTGGGCCGGCCGGTCCACCCGAACGACCACGTCAACGCCAGCCAGTCGTCCAATGACGTCTTCCCGTCCTCGATCCACATCGCCGCGACGGCCGCGGTCACCCACGACCTCGTCCCGGCGCTGGAACACCTCGCGGAGGCGTTGGAGCGCAAGGCCACCGAGTTCGCCGGAGTGGTCAAGTCGGGCCGCACGCACCTGATGGACGCCACGCCCGTCACGCTCGGCCAGGAGTTCGGGGGCTACGCGGCGCAGGTGCGGCACGGGCGGGAGCGGCTGCTGGCCACCCTCCCGCGGGTGGCCGAACTCCCGCTCGGCGGGACGGCGGTGGGCACCGGCATCAACACCCCACCCGGCTTCCCCGCTGCCGTCATCGCGGAGGTGGCCCGCGCCATCGACCTGCCGCTGACCGAGGCCAGGAACCACTTCGAGGCGCAGGGCGCACGGGATGCCCTGGTCGAGCTGAGCGGTCAACTGCGCACGGTGGCCGTCGGGTTCACCAAGATCGCGAACGACCTGCGGTGGATGGGCTCCGGTCCGCGCACCGGGCTCGGCGAGATCAACCTGCCGGACCTCCAGCCCGGTTCGTCGATCATGCCCGGCAAGGTGAACCCGGTGCTGCCCGAGGTGGTGCTGATGGTCGCCGCCCAGGTGGTGGGCAACGACGCGACGGTCACGCTGGCGGGAGCGAGCGGCAACTTCGAGCTGAACGTGATGCTCCCGGTGATCGCCCGCAACGTGCTGGAGTCGGTGCGGCTGCTCGCCAACAGCGCCCGGCTGCTCGCCGACCGGACGGTGGACGGCGTCACCGCGAACGTCGAACGGGCCCGGGAGTACGCGGAGTCCTCGCCCTCGGTGGTGACCCCGCTGAACCGCTACATCGGGTACGAGGAGGCCGCGAAGGTCGCCAAGCAGGCGCTGGCGGAACGCAAGACGATCCGTCAGGTGGTCCTCGAACGCGGTTACGTCGAGCAGGGCAGGCTCACCGCGGAGCAGCTGGACGAGGCCTTGGACGTGCTGCGGATGACGCGCCCCTAGGGGCGTCCGGCGGGTAGGACGCGCGCCGGGGCGCGGCGGGCGGTTCGCGCCCTCCGCGCCCCGGTCACGGGCTGCGGGGAAGATCAGCCCTTGGCGCGGCCGGCCCGGCCGCGCCGCATCGACGCTCCGTTCGAGGTCATGGTCGCCATCGAGATCGCCGCGAGTCCGAGCAGGAACATCACGGCGCCCACGATGAGGCAGGTCACGATGTTCTTGCCGTGCGCGACGGACCCGGAGACGACCCACGGGGAGATGATCGTCCAGACACCGAGCGCCGCGGCCGCCCAGGCCCGCGCGTGGGTGCGCTCGTAGGCCGATCCGTAGCCGGCCATCAGGGCCGTGTAGGCCAGACCCACGATCAGGCAGGTCACGGTCAGGGTGTTGTACGCGGTGAAGCCGACGATCCATGGCGATGCCGCCAGGAAGAGGCCGGCCAGGACGGCCAGGGCTTCGATGCCCTGAGCACGCGGGGTCGAAGTGGCCCGCTCGTAGCGTTCGCGGAGTTCGACGATGTCCGGATGGTGCTCCATGCCCGTCGTCGGGATATGGGTTGCCACCGATACCACCTCCTGTGGTCGGAACCGGTAAGGCGCTTGCCCCGTACCCATTCTGGCGCTTATCTACCGTTTTGCACCCGATAGTCCGCAATGGTCGATAACCATCCGATCACGGCGGTGACCTCCGTCTCAACCGTCCGGGGCGCCATTGCCTATGCAACTCGTTGCATAGCAGGATGCGGGCCATGGCACTGGAGCACGCGATCCTCGTCTCGCTGCTGGAGCAGCCCGGCTCCGGCTACGAGCTGGCCCGACGCTTCGACCGCTCGATCGGGCGCTTCTGGACCGCCACCCACCAGCAGATCTACCGGGTGCTGCGGCGCATGGAGGCGGACGGCTGGGTGGCCGCGCAGGAGGTCGTCCAGGACGGGCGTCCGGACAAGAAGGTGTATTCGGCGGCCGACGCCGGGCGGGCCGCGCTGGCTGCCTGGCTGCGCGAACCGGTCGAGCCGGAGACCGTGCGGCACGAGCTCGCGGTCAAGATCCGGGCCGCCGCCTTCGACGACCCGGCCGCGCTGGTCTCCGAGGTCGAACGGCACCGCGAGAGCCACGCCGCCCTGCTCGCCCGCTACCTGCACGGCGAACAGCGGGACTTTCCCGACGCCACGGAGCTCGACGCCCGGCAGCAGCTGCAGCACGTGGTGCTGCGCGGCGGCATCGAGTACGAGCGGATGACCATCGCCTGGCTCGACGACGTGCTCGCCACCCTGCGCCGCCTCTACCTCCCGTCGCCCCACCGCCCCACCACCGACGAGTGACGGGTGGCTGGTGACAACTAACAGAGTTTGAAATCTGTCAGTTGTCATCTGTTGTCTGCCATCTGTCGTCCGTCGCCCGACCCCTGCCACCCGTCACAGGCCTCTGCCACCCGCACCTCCTCACACACCCTCGACCCCCGGGAGCCCCTCGATGCTCTTCAACCCGCGCAGCTACGACCCCGCACAGTTCGACGAGCCGACCCGCCGACTGCTGCGCGCGACGGTGGACTGGTTCGAGTCCCGCGGCAAGAAGGCGCTGATCGACACCTACATCGACCGCAGCTGGTACGCGGACTTCCTGGACTTCGCCGCGAAGGAGGGCCTGTTCGCGGAGTTCCTGACCCCGGCCGCGGCCGACCCTGACAAGCGCTGGGACACCGCCCGGATCGCCGAGCTGAACGAGATCCTCGGCTTCTACGGGCTCGGCTACTGGTACACCTGGCAGGTCACCATCCTGGGCCTCGGCCCGGTCTGGCAGAGCGAGAACGAGGCCGTCCGCGCCCGCGCCGCCCAGCTGCTCGCGGAAGGCCACGTGATGGCCTTCGGCCTCTCCGAGCGCACCCACGGCGCCGACATCTACTCCACCGACATGATCCTCACCCCGGACGGCGAGGGCGGCTTCACCGCGACCGGCTCCAAGTACTACATCGGCAACGGCAACGTGGCCGGCCTGGTCTCGGTGTTCGGCCGCCGCGCCGACATCGAGGGCCCGGAGGGCTACGTCTTCTTCGCCGCCGACAGCCGCCACGACGCGTACCACCTGGTCAAGAACGTGGTGAACGCGCAGATGTACGTCAGCGAGTTCCGCCTCGAGGACTACCCGGTGCGGGCCGAGGACGTCCTGCACACCGGCCAGGCCGCCTTCGACGCCGCACTCAACACCGTCAACGTCGGCAAGTTCAACCTCTGCACCGCCTCGATCGGCATCTGCGAGCACGCGATGTACGAGGCCGTCACGCACGCCCACAACCGGGTGCTGTACGGCAAGCACGTCACCGACTTCCCGCACGTCAAGCGGGAGTTGACCGACGCGTACGTCCGCCTGGTCGCGATGAAGCTGTTCAGCGCGCGGGCCGTGGACTACTTCCGCACCGCCTCACCCGAGGACCGCCGCTACCTGCTGTTCAACCCGATGACCAAGATGAAGGTCACCACCGAGGGCGAGAAGGTCATCGACCTGATGTGGGACGTCATCGCGGCCAAGGGCTTCGAGGCGGACACCTACTTCGACAAGGCCGCGAAGGACATCCGCGGCCTGCCGAAGCTGGAGGGCACCGTCCACGTCAACCTGGCGCTGATCCTCAAGTTCATGGGCAACTACCTGTTCGCCCCGGCCGACTACGCCCCGGTGCCGACCCGCCTGGACGCCGCCGACGACGCCTTCCTGTTCCGGCAGGGCCCGGCCCGCGGCCTCGGCGCGATCCGCTTCCACGACTGGCGCGCCGCCTACGACCGTCACGCCGCCCTGCCCAACGTCGCCCGATTCCGCGAACAGGCCGACGGCTTCTGCGCGTTGCTGCTCGAGAACGCGCCGAGCAAGGAGCAACAGGCGGACCTGGACTTCCTGCTGGAGATCGGCCAGCTCTTCGCGCTGATCGTCTACGGCCAGCTGGTCCTGGAACAGGCCGAGCTGACCGGCCTGACCGCCTCCGAGCACGGCGGCGACGTGCTGGACCGGCTCTTCGACGCGCTGGTCCGCGACTTCTCCGCGCACGCCACCGAGCTGCACGGCAAGGCCTCGGCCACCGAGGAGCAGGCCGCCTGGGCGCTCGCGAACGTGCGCCGCCCGGTCGCCGACCCGGCGCGGGACGCGCGGGTGTGGGCGCAGGTCGAGGCGCTCTCCGGCGCGTACGAGATGCAGCCGTAGGGCCGAGCGCAGGACTCCGGGGGTGCCGGTCGGCGGGCCGGCACCCCCGGTTCACCTCTCCCGGGAAGTCCGGCCGTCGCCGAGGCCCATGTCGCGGGCCCGGGCGACCGCCTCGGCGCGCGTGGCGACGTGCAGCTTCTCGAAGATGTGGGTGATGTGGTTGCGGACGGTCTTCTCCGCGACCACCAGCTCCCGGGCGATCCGCCGGTTGTCCAGCCCGCGCGCGACCAGGTCCAGCACCTCGGCCTCGCGGGCGGTGAGTTCGGGGAAGAGCTGCCCCGCCTCGCGCATCCTCGCCCCGGCCAACAGGGCGGTGATCCGCCCGGCCACCTCGCCGCCGAACACCGCGCCACCCGCCGCGACCGTCCGCACCGCGTGCAGCACCTCCTCCCGCCCGGCGCCCTTGACCAGGTAGCCGCGCGCCCCGGCCTGGAGGGCGGCGAGCAGGTTCCCGTCGTCGTCGGACATGGTCAGCATCAGCACCGGCGGCGGCGACTCCCGGGTGGCGAGCTCCCGGACGGCCTCCAGCCCGGAGCCGTCGGGCAGCGAGAGGTCCATGATCACCACGGTCGGGCGGGACCGGGCGACCGCCTCCGGAACATCGGCGACCCGCTCCGCCTCGGCGACCACCAGGACGCCCTCGGCGCTCTCCAGCGCGGCCTTGAGCCCCTCCCGGAAGAGGGGGTGGTCATCGACGATCAGCACACGGACGGTCGGGTCGTCGCCCGGGTCAGCGGGCGCCACCGGCTGTTCTTCATCCACCCGGCCGACACTATCAGCGGTGGTGGCGTGACTTTCCGTGACGAGGTCGTGGAGCCCTCCGCGTGTCGACCGTCCGCGACCGGCGGATGACCAGCGGATGACCAGCGACAACCGGCCGCGAGCCGCTGCCCGGCGGGCGGCAGTCGACAGGCGGCAGCAGACGGACGACAAATGACAGCTGACAGATTTCAACATCTGTCAGCTGTCATTTGTCACCTGTCAGCCGTCGCCACCGGCCCGCCCCGAGCGCACGGGCCTGCTGTCCCATTCCGGCCCCAGCGCGGTGCCGGATGCCCCGACGCGGCCCAGCACGGCGACGACCGGTCCGCGCCGCCCGGCCCGGAGGCCGTACCGCTCCCCCGCCCGGACGTAGACCAGGTCGCCGGGGATCACCGGCACTTCGCCGAGCTCCCCGAGGAAGACGGCGGCCCCGGAGAGGACCACCAGGAAGGCGTCGGCGGCCCGGTCCGCGTACGGTCCGCAGGTGCCGGCCGGGTCCAGCCGTACCGTGCCTACCTCCACCTGCCGCCAGCCCGGGCCGGCCCCGGAGTCCGACCGCTGGCACGGGATGGCGGCCCGGAGCGGGACGGGCCGGACGGTGAGCACGGTGGTCGGCGCGCCGCGGACGGCGGTCAGCCGGTAGGAGGTGCCGGGCCGGTGGTGCAGCGCCTCGCCCGGGGAGAGGATCCGGCCGGCCGCGAACAGCCGACCGGACAGCACGACGGTCACCGACTCGACGGATTCGTAGGGAAGTTGCTCGACCCGGACACCCGGCGGCAGTGCCTCGACGGCGAGTCCGGCGCGGACGGCGGGCCGCTGCTCGGGGTCGATCAGCCGCTGGAACGCGGGGGCGGTGCGGGGGACGGCGGCGGGGACGAGAATCACGAAAGGCCTCCTCGGTCAGGGCCGGTCGTGTCGGGCGGTGCGGCGCCGGGCCAGGGCGGCCCGGGTGCTGGCGGGGTGCCGGGGAACGGCGAGGACCAGGCAGAGCAGTTCCGCGCCGAGCGGCCCGGCTTCGAGGTGCAGGGTGCGCCCGCGGCGGGCCAGCAGCAGGTCTCCTTCGGAGGCCAAGTGGTCCGGCTCGTCGGAGAGTTGTCCGACGGCGGCGGCACCGCGCAGCACGTGGAGGACGGTTTCGGTGTCGGGTCGGCCCGGGAGGACGTGGTGGGCGCCGGGGCTCAGCCGAACGTGGTCGAAGGCCTCGCAGGCGCTGGCCAGCATCGGGCTCCGGGCGAGGGATCGGATCCGTACGCGTTCGCCGTTCGGGCCGATGACGACCATGGCGGCGCCGGTGTCGGTGGTGACGATCACCTGGGGTCACCTGATTTGGAGGAGGGCGGGACGGTGAGCAGGGCGTGGAAGTACTCCAGGCCGGCCGTCCCGGCGGTCAGGACGGTCCGCGAGCCGAGCGGCAGCACCACGGCCGTGCCCTCGACCAGCGGCAGGCCGGCGCCGGCACGCTCCGGGTGGTCCGGGTGCACGGCGTCCTCGGGCAGTTCTGCCAGCCCGGAGCCGGCGGTGACGTAGAGCGCGTGCTCGATGCCGTCGGCGGCGACCTCGGTGCGCCGGCCGGGGTCGAGCCGTTGCAGGCCGACGCCGCGCAGCGGTCCGGCGAGCAGGCGTCCGGGGTCGACGGCGCCTCGGCGGCGCAGGTCGGTGATGACGGTGCCCGACATGACGGGCGCTCCTTCCGGTCGCGGGCGGGCTCCGGGGCCCGCCCCTCCGATTCACCGTGCGCCGCCCACGGTCCCGGTCGCACGGGGGTCTCGTCCCGATCGGCTCCCGGCCCGATCCCACCTGGAATCCCGGCCCGATCCCGACCTCACCCCGGCACCGTCCCGGCCCCATCCCGGCCCGATCCCGGCCGTGGTCCCGGCCCCCGACGCGGCCCGCGTCCCGCCCGGCGGGCCGGGGCGGCCATCGAGACCACGGAGGACAGGGCATGACCAGCACCGCCGAGGAGTACGACGTCATCGTCCT